>JAITPM010000119.1 GCA_031289425.1 Fusobacteriaceae bacterium | reverse complement strand
CAATTAAGAAAACAGACAATCAATAAAAATTTTTTCATTTTGAATTTAATTAATTAATTAAAGGTTTATAAATAAATTATAGATTGTTATAAATAATTTCAGCTATTTTAAAATCGTCTACCCAAACTATATCAAATGTTTTTATCGAATCTAATTCATAAAAGAAAGGCGTTTTTCCTATCCTGTCTTTATAGGATAGATAATTCTTTATGGAATTTATAAAAAATGCACTATTTGCCTCATAAATCGGGTCCAATGTTTGAGTTCTGGGCCACAATTCAATATTTTTATCATAATTAACGGTTTTCCCATCCTTATAAAAAAGAAATTTTCTCAATGATGTCACACTCATTAAAGAATCGTATCCTTGTTTAAGCGATGAAAAATACTGATTTATTGCTTTTTCATAATCTTTTTCATTACACATCGGAGAGGTGACATGCGTCCACATAATATGTTCTGCATTGTTTATTACAGAGGGAACATATTGTATTAATTCATCTGTACTTGTAGCAGATGTACATAAATATTCCGGACGTATATCCAAAATTATTTTACTGTTGTTTAATGAATTTACATATTCAATGATTAAATTATCATTTGTTGAAAGAAAAATTTCCGTTATTTGAGGTATTTTTAAAAGTTGCTGCAATTTTATTTCTAATAAACCATTTTTTATTCCTGCAAATGGTTTAATATTTTTATGAAAGATTCGTTCACTTCCTGCTCTACATGGGAGAAATACTGAAATATTTGTCATACTATTTTTAAATTTAATAAATGTGAAATTTTCAAAAATAATCGGCACGCAAAAATTTTTAAATAAATAGTGGGTAACTTACTTAGTGCAAATATTATATAATGAATTTTACTTTTAAAAAAAATCATATCTTTGAAAAATATGGGATATTTTAATATATTTGAAATGTAAGTGTGTTTTTTTTTTGAATCAATTAATTTACTATAATATATACTTATAGAAAATGGCATTGCATAACACAAAAAAATACGTTTAATTAAATTAGGATAAAAATCATAAGTCCTATAATTATGAGAGTAATCTTTTTTTAAAGAAATTATTTCTTCAAATTGCTCAGCCATTTTTTGAGTGAATGGCTTTCTCATTTTCGACATAGTTGAATATTCTACCGCCTCATAATATGAATAAACGATATCGGATAAAAACCGACATGATTGAGCATTCAAAATAACTTGATATGTAAAGAAAATATCTTCATTCAAATGATGAAAAATACATCTTATATTATTTTGCCTTAAAAAATTTAAATCATATAATTTATTCCAAGTGTAAGTGGTAATTATTTTTTCTTTTAAATAGAAAGATCGAGCAACTTCAAATTCTCCTTTTTCAATTATGCAATTCTCAAAAACAACCTGATCTCTAATTTTCTCATCAGATGAAATCACATTATGCGAAGCAGCGACAAAATCAACAGGATTTTCAAGCATTTTATTATACAAGATGCTTATGCAATCTGGAGTTATTTCATCATCGCTATCCATAAAATAAAGAAACTCTCCTTGTGCATTGTCAATAGCAGTATTTTTAGTCGCACCGGTTCCTATATTTACTTCGTGAACTATTATCCTTACATCTTTTCCCCTTGGATGATTTTTGATTATATCCTTTGCAAGTGAAATACTATTATCTGAACCTCTATCGTCAATCAACAAATATTCAATTGAATCGAATGTTTGATTCAAAGCTGATAATAATGCCCGTTCAATGTATTTTTCAACATTATATACCGGCATGGCAAGCGTTACTTTATACATAATTTTATCATCTTTTTACACAGTTTCCATATTATACGAAATGGATATAATGCAATTTTACCAACTATATATGCCTTGTAGTCATAAATATTTTTAAAATTACGAAGTTCTATATAATCATCATATAATAATGGAAAAATCTGTTTTACTACTGTATCTCTTTCTCTCATTAGTTCGTCGTGATTCTCTTTATTACTGGAAATGCCCGATCGATCATAATATGTAATATATATATCAATATGTATAAAAGAACATTCATATTTAAAAATAGCTTTAAAATAAAATTCTTGATCTGAATTATATTTATAATTTTCGGAATAGAAACCAACCTTATCAAATAATATTCGTTTAAAAAAAGATGCTTGATGAGGCAAGTAATTAATAAATAAAAAACCAAAAGAGATTTTTCTATTAAATTTTACTTCTTTAAGGGTACCATCAGGATAAATATCTATTTCATTTCCATATATAATATCTTCGTTAAAATCAAGAGAAAATAAGTCGTTTAAAATATTGTCATTATACAACCAATCTCCGCTGTTCAAAAACAAACAATACTCTCCTTTTGCCTGCATAATACCTTTATTCATTGCATTATAAATACCTTTATCCTGTTCGCTTACCCAATATGTAATTTTATCTTCATATTGTTTGATAATATCTACACTTCCATCTGTTGATCCACCATCAATAATTATGTATTCATAATCGGTGAAAGTTTGGGATACAACACTGTCAATGGTTTTTTGTAAACCTTCGCGATTGTTGAGATTTACTGTGATGATCGAAAGTTTCATTTTTTATTTAGCCATGTAAAATCAAGAATTAAACGAGAATCTTTATCTTTAATAAAACTGTTATTTTTCAATAATATACATAATCTTATCATCAATTCTATTTCTGAATTTCTATTTCTTCTGTGAATAATTAATCGTAATATATTTTTTAGAAAAACAATACTAATTTGCTTAAATTGAAGCAATCGGTTCATTTTAATTACATTAATTATTATATCATATTTATTTAAAATTGTACTGGCATCAGTGAATCCATCAAACATATTTTTTTTATATTCCCACGTTAATCTGTTATGAGGAATATAGTGATGAAAAAATAAAGAATCATTATAGAATAAATGATAGCCTAAAAGCAATATCCTTTTACATATCTCGGTATCACCACCAGAAGATAAATTATTTCCGTTCCTATCAGATAATAACAGTGGATAATTTTTATCGAAAACTTTCTTCATTATACATTGACGAGTAACCAATCCAGCTCCCCATACATAACCACGAGAAGATATATTTTTATTTTCAGTGGACTGTTGCCCTACGGCATATCCACTTTTAAAATCCTCAAACCAATCTGGGAAGTCAACGTCACTTATAGCTTCGCCTTGTCCGCCCAATGCACCTATAGAAGGATCGTTTTCCATCAAATCAAAAGCATTTTGTAAATAGTCATTTCGTAACCAATTATCATCATCACAAAAAATAATATATTCATATTGGGACTCGTTCACTCCTCTTTCTCTTGCATGTGTCAATCCGGATTGTATTTCATCAATGATTTTGAATGAAAAATGAGTTTCATATTTGTTCCATTCTGCCAAAACTACATCTTTTGTATTATCGGTAGAAGCATTATTCACAATTATTATTTCTACAGGAATTTCAGAAATTTCTTGTAATGCTAAATGCTGTATAGTTTTTGGCAGTCGTAAAGCGCTATTATAGCAACATATAATTACAGATATACCTTTCATAATACTCATATTTTCGATAAAAGTTCATCTAAAAAAACTGTTTCCGGAGATTCGGGAATTAATGTTTTGATATAATGTTTAGCTTTATTTCCTATTTCTTCCCATTTATCTTTTTTGTTCCAAGCCCTTTCCATTGCTTTATTCAAATATTCCATACGGGGAACTTCTGCGATAAATCCGTTTTCTCCATCAATGATTACTTCGCCATTACCACTTACATTAGTGGTAATAGCAAAACGCCCACACAACATTGCTTCAACTATAGCTAATGGAAGTCCCTCATATCTTGAAGGAAGAATCAGTGCGTGATTTTCTTTCCAAATATCAATTGTCTTAGTAAAACCTTTGACAAATACATTTGTTAGACCCAAGTAATTTATCAGATTTTTAATTCCTTCTTCATTTTCTCCCGAACCATACAAATTTACTTCGATATTTCTATCTCTCCATTTTTGTTGATTCAATACTTCCAATAATATATCTTGCCCTTTTGACTCAAAATGATAACGAGCTACACAAGCTAATTTTAAAACAGAACTATCCGGATAATCCAATTTTGCGTCATAAGGTACATTAAACGGATTTCGAATTACCTTGGAATTTAAAATTTTACAGCCAATTTGCAATTCGGTTAATTTTAAATTGGCTTGACTGACAAAATAATTAGCTTCTGAATTGTTAAAATTTTCTCGTATGTTAAAAACATCTTTATTTTGAGGCCACCAATATTCAGTAGCAGCCTGTCCCACTGTACAATACTTAATATTTTTATTTCTAAATAAAGAAATTGCTTCTTCAGTAGCAAAATTATTGCCATGAGAAAATAGCACTATATCAGGTTGCCATTTGAGTGCATTTTTATTAAAATCATTATGTATTTGCCATTTTGACGGCACTAACCGATTATATATCCTCTTTAAGATATTATATTTTTTTCTATAAAAAAATATGATCTTTTGATATTGTTGTAATTCTTCAATTTTGGATTGCGGTAGCATATCTTTGAATGTATATACACCAACAAATAATCCCCTCTCCAATGCTATTTTAGCGCTACGAAACCAGAGTTCTTCGCTCCCGCCCCAAACTTTATTACTTGAGATGAAAAGAATTTTTTTCATGATAAATTTTCTTTATTTTCTATATTTTAAAATTTTTGCCGGATTGCCAGCAACTATTGCATAAGATGGAACGTCTTTTGTTACTATGCTTCCAGCTCCAATAACCGCACCTTCATTAATTGTTACACCGGGAAGAATAACCGAATTAGCCCCTATCCAAACATCGTCTTTTATAATAACATTATTGTTGTTTATACACCATTGTTGTTTACATATCGGCAAATTTTTATCAATGCCATGATTTGATGCAACGATAGTGATATGTTGGGAGATGAGACAATTGGTTCCTATAATAATTTTACCACCACCAGCCCGGATATTATTAAATTCCCCAATATAAGTATGATCTCCTATTTGTAGAAAAGAATTTTTTAATGAATTTAATGGATCATTTTGGATTGTAATATTCGTAAAATCAGCTATACTTGTATGATTGCCGATTGATATCTGATCTATATTTTCAAAAGAAACACTAATTTTATCACTAATGTGTGCAGAAGGGAATTTATTTCTCAAATCATTAATTTTAGAATATCTATATTGATTATATATTTGTTTAATAAAATTATAAAATGCTCTCATTTCATTTATTTGCAAATATCTCAACTTTAGAATAATACCAATCACATTTTTTGTCAAAAAATGAGTACAGTAATTTTTTATTCCCCATAATTTTATCCGATTTATAAATCCGATTTTTTTATTATATTTTTTTATTTTTTCTGACAAAAGACTCGTCTTTTTGAAATACGATCTTCCATAAAACTTCTGAAGAATTTTCACATATTCTATACCTAAGTCATTTTTTATTATATCTAATTTATTTTCACGAATTGCAAAAAACTCCCTTATCTGCAATTTATTCAGTTCAAACAAAGAGCTTTGGATATTATTTGTGGGATGTGATATCGAATTATTTACTATTCTATAAACAGAAGTTACATCTGGAATAAATTTTATTTTATAATTTGAAGCAATCCATAACCAAAATGGATAGTCTTCCATTAACCATTTTTTGTCCAACGGTTTTATTTCATTATTATATTTAAAGTATATTGTTCTAAGAAAACAACAGGTTAATGCACCAATGATATTTTCTTGTAAAAGTGCTTCAAAAGACGTATCATATTCATTTTTTTTATATTCCACTAATTTATCCGGATATCTTATACAAAAACCTGTATGAATCAAAACATATTCTAAATTACTTTCTAAAAAATCTACTTGTTTCTGTAATTTAGAATTATCAATCCAATAATCATCACCACCACATTGTGCAATATATTTACCCCTGCACAAACTTAAAGCATCATGATAATTTTGAAATAATCCTTTATTTGTATCTTGTATGTATAATTTTATTTTCTGAGGATATTTTTTTTGGTATTCTATACAAATTTCTTTAGTATTATCCGTACCACAATCTTCTGCAATAATAAATTCAAATTCAAAACTGCAATTTTGAGAAAGAATGCTATTTATAGACTCAACGATATATTTTTCATGGTTATATGCAAGTATAATAACCGAAACTAAAGGGTTTTCGACTAATAAAGGAGATTCAATGATCATTTTTCCATTTATTTATAAGATTTACAATAGTCAACACCTCTTCATTTTCCATGCTGCTATAGATTGGCAAACTCAGCGCCTCATCATGAATCTTTTCTGTTATCGGGAATGACAAACTATTCCATTCTGCATAAGCTTTCTGTTTATGTGGTGGAATAGGATAATGAATCAATGTTTGAATATCATTTTTTGTCAGATATTTTTGCAACTCATCCCGATATTTTGTCCGAATGACAAACAAATGTTGAACATTCGATTCTCTATGTGCCGTAGGATAAGGCAAAATAATTTGTTCATTTTTTATGTTTTCCAAGTAATAATCTGCAATTTTTCTTCGAATTTCATTTTCGGCATCTAAATATTTTAATTTTACCGAAAGAAAAGCGGCTTGAATTTCGTCCATTCGGCTATTTAATCCTTGATATTTATTTACATATTTTTCGGCAGAACCATAATTTGCCAATGCTCTAATGGTCGAAGCCAACTGCTCATCGTTGGTTGTAACCGCACCGCTATCACCCAAGGCTCCCAAGTTTTTCCCCGGATAAAAACTGTTTCCGGCTGCGTTACCCAAATTTCCTGTTCTTTTTTTCGTATCGTCATTGAAATGATAGTAAGCGCCAACTGCCTGAGCATTATCTTCAATGATTTTCAGACTATATTTTTTCGCAATCACTTCCAGTTCTTCCGACCAGCAAGTACGACCATACAAATGAACGATCATAATAGCTTTGGTTTTTGGAGTAATGGCTTGCTCAACCAAAGAAATATCCAAATTGAATGTCTTAATATCAGGCTCCACCAACACGGGTTTCAGCCTATTGTCGGTAATCGCCAAAATGGAAGCAATATAAGTATTGGCGGGAACAATCACTTCATCGCCTTCTTGCAAGACACCCAACTCTATATGGGCTTTCAAAATTAGACGCAAAGCATCCAATCCATTGGCACAAGCAATAGTGTGCTTCGCTCCAATGAAATCGCAAAACTGCTGTTCAAACAATTTCACCCGTTCACCCAATAAAAACCAACCTTTGTCAATGATTTCGGCAGCTACTTGCTTAAGTTCATCGGCATATTGAGCATTTATTTTTTGTAAGTCAAGGAATTTTATCATTTTGTTTAACCTATCTTTTTTTCTTTTTTAAATAAAAAATAGCTTCATCTCCATTTTCAGACAAATTGCTAATTTTGGCCATTTCCCGAAATACATCTATCTCCTCTTTTGAATATATATTCCAATCAGAAAAAATTTCTAATAGTGATTTATTGGTTTTTTGGTAGCCATCTGAACCTAAATAAACTCCCGCGTGAGAATCTAATAAAATCCTGTCAATATATAAATTTGCTTTTTCGCATAAATTGGATATAGCTTTTCTCGTATATAAGTAAATATGGCGGGGAGCATCAATCTGACAGTAATCGGTTAAATAATGTTTCCATGCCAACCCGTCAACCAAAGGAATGGAAATCAGACAAGTTCCGTCAACAGCCAACAATTTAGTAATTTTGTTCAGAACCTTATCAGGTTCAAACATGTGTTCAAAAACATGATTTAGAATAATCAAATCATACTTAGAATCTACCTCTATAGAAAAAATATCACATTTTTTAAATGTCCATTTTGTATTCCTTATTTTATCGTCAGGAATAAACATATCTATGCCTGTTATGTTCTTATATCCCATATCATACAATTTATCCAAATAAAAACCATTGCCACAGCCTACATCTAATATCCTACTTTTCTTTTTTAGTCTTGTGCCATACAACCTTTTAAGTAAAGTGTCTATGGGACGATTAATAGTAATATGTGGCAAAACCAATTTATCAAATATATATCTTGACTTGTAATGGAGTATAGTCTTAAAAATGAAGTTTTTAAATGAAGTTTTTAAATGAAGTTTTAATTTCCTTTTCAACCTACCCAACTTTGCACGCAACGATTTTGCAGTTGTTTTGCTTACATTTTCCGACACATTGTATGGACTGTAAAATGCAGGATAGTACTTTGAAATATCTACCTCATCAAACAATTGTAATGTTCCACATTTGGAACATTTCAGATAAACGAACCTCTCGTCCGTATTAATATAACGTTCGTTAATAGTATAAAAGCTATTATTCTCTCTGTTACCGCATATTTTGCATATATTTTCTTTCATTTTTTTGAAATTTTAAAAATTATGGATTTTATTTTTTTGTAGATTCGATATGGAAGTCGCAAAAATTTTCTTATCTTAAGTTTTAATAGAATTACACTACATATATTTTTGACAAATTGAAATTTATCTTTTGGTGGAAGAGTCAGAATATTCTTTTTACAATATTCAAAATAATACTGAGAAGCAAAATTGTTATTGAAAGTTTTTTTCTTCGACACATCCATTGTTTTCATTAATTCCAATAAAGTTTTTGA
>JAITPM010000020.1 GCA_031289425.1 Fusobacteriaceae bacterium | reverse complement strand
CGTTATTGCTCATTTATAACCTCCTTATTCGGGTTTAGTTGCCTGTTGGCTTACTTCAGGTATAAAAAAAATTTCACAAACATCTGTTATTCCTAGTATTTCAGCCAAAATATCTAGTTCATCACTTTGAAAAATTCCTGTTTTCATCCTTTTTCTGAAAGTTTTTGTAGATATCCCTAGTCGTTTCGATATTTCAACTTGTGTATAGCCTTTTTCTGCTATTTTACCTTTTAATTTCCCTGTTAAAATCATATTGAGCCTCCTCTTTTGTTACCTATTGACTAACTTAATGTAACATATTTTTTTTATGCTGTCAACTCTTTTTAGGAAACTTTTTTTCTTTTTTTAGAAAAAAATAGTTGCTTTTTAGGAAAAATAAGATATAATAGTCATATAAAATAATTTTAAATTTTTGCAAGGGGGGAAAATGGATTTTATAAAAACTAGGAAAAAGATGCCACCAACAAAAAATCAAATAGATTTTGCAGATCGACTAAGAAAAAAAAGACTAGATTTAGGCTTTTCTCTACAGGAGGTTGCCGATAAAGTGGGAATTTCCAAGGTCACATTATCAAGATACGAGACACTAGATATAACCAACATTCCATCGGATAAAATTGAACGACTTGCTGAAATATACAAAACTACCCCAGCGTATATTATGGGTTGGGAGAAGAAAGAAGCTGTTAAAGAGTTTAAAATAACAGTTCCTTTGTTAGGTAAGGTGGCATGCGGAATACCGATAGAAGCAATTGGGGACACAAAATATATAACAATTGATGAAAAGTGTGATTATTGTCTAGTAGCTGAGGGAGACAGTATGACTGGAGTTGGTGTTAATCATGGAGATTTAATATATATGAACAAAGCTGATAATTTAGAAAATGGAGATATAGGAGCCATTGCAATAGGAGATGATATTACGCTAAAAAGATTTTATTATTACAGAGAGCAGAACATTATTATTTTGAGGGCTGCTAATCCTAATTATGAAGATCAAGTTTATAGTGGAGATATGTTAAAAGATGTAAAAATTATTGGAAAAGCTAAATTTTTAACAAGAAAATATTATAAATAAAATTAATTATAGGAGGCAAGTATGGCAGTGGCAGCATTTTTCGTTTTTATTTTCTGTGTATCTTTTATAGCGACTATTATTTTTCTTATCAGGAAGAAAAAATACGGTAAGAGATATCTAAAATCTTTAGCAATTATGGTGGCTTCTATTATTTTGGTAATGGTGTTTATAGAAGTTCCGCCAAAGGAACAAGCTACAGAAGTAGCAAAAGAAATCAAAGAAGAAGTTAAGCCGGTGGAAATTCAAGAAAAGGTAGAACCAGCGAAAATTGATGAAGAAGAGAAATCAATAAAAGTTGTAGAGCAACCAAAACCGTTGCCTTCTATAATAAAAGGTGAAATAAATACAGTTATAGCAAAAAATAAGTCAATTACAGTGACGTTTGAAACAAACCTTAAAAATGGGGCTATTGTTGAATTAACTGTTGCACATGAAGAAAGTGCCGATGAACTAAATAAAAGAGTAACAGTTAAAGATGGGAAAGCTCAAGCAGTATTTTCACCAAAAAATTGGAAAGAATCAACTCTTACAATTTTTGCAACATTCTATCCAGAATGGACAGACTATAAGCAATCAAAAGAATTACTAGATATATATGGAGAACATGGAGAAAAAATAATAGCTTATAACGGTGAAAAAATAGAGGGTGGAGCTGATTTTAATTATTGGATGTTAGAAAAGAATAATATTGGATATCCAGATGATTCTGTAATAGCTAAAATTGAGGAAAAGAAAAATAAAGATTCTATTAAATATCTAAAAGAGCAAACTAAAGGTATAGTTTTAGAAACTGAGATTCAAGTTATAGATAACGAAACTATTATAACAGTGATGGTTGTTAATGCATGGCATGATACCAATAAAGCAGATCAAAAAAAGTTAAAAAATAATCTTGGGTTAATTATTTATGCTGCATATGCTTCACAAATAAAAACCAAAAGCTGGAAAATAATATTTATAGATGAAAATGCAGATTATATTGATACTTTTTTTCAGTGGGATTTAAAGCAATAATAAGGAAAATTATTCTTTTGACTAGAGATTTTTAGTATACCATCGTGGAAAGATAAACATTTATTTAATTGAAAATGAATGAAATAACAATCATAATTTTTGTTGCTAATACTAAATGGAAAATTCATAAATATATTAAAAAAATTAATAGAAATGAGGTGTTTAGCATTTTGCAAATTCTTATCAATATTAAATTAAGGAGAGGATTAAAAATGACTTATGAAGAAATACAAAATAGAATGAAAGAATTGGGGCAAATAGATACTTTTGGAACTAAAAAAGAAATAAAAGAACTCCCAAATATTTTGAGAGAAGGAGAAACTATAGAATATTTAACTTCAGGATTTTTGAATGGCAATACCTGGCTAATAGTTTGTACTAATAAAAGAATCTTATTTTTAGATAAAGGTATGTTTTTTGGATTGAAGCAAGTCGAAACACCATTAGAAAAAATAAATTCTATAGAAAGTGGACAAGGTCTCATTTTTGGAAATATAACTATCTGGAATGGAGCTAGTGCTATGAAAATAGATAATATACAAAAAGGAACTATTCAGCCTATGATGGATGCAATAAATAAATCTATTGGGGCTTTAAAAGAAAATAAAAATAATGAAAAATTATCTGAAATAAAAGATCCAATTGAACAATTAGAAAAATTTGCTTCATTAAGAGATAAAGGTATTATAACTGAAGAAGAATTTAATGCAAAAAAAGCGCAAATATTAGGATTATAAAATAAAAACAGCCCCTACTTGCTATAGAGGCTGCACATAAAGACTGTGATAACACAATCAATATGAAATGATCCATTCATATTATATCAAATCACAGTTCTTTTTACAATATCAAAAAAGGAGTGTGATTTTTTATGTCTGAAATTGTTGTAAGGGGAAGAAAAGGAAAAAAAGGTATCAAATATGATGTACGTTTTGAGATGGCTCAGGTAAATGGGAAAAGAAAACAATTCTGTAAAGGGGGATTTTTATCTTACAAAGAGGCATACACATATGGAATAAAGGCTCTGGCAGAATACAATAATGCTGGAACAGTATTTACTCCAGCAGAAATTTCATATTTTGATTTTTTGCAGTATTGGCTAAAAAATTATGCAGAAAAATCTTGTAAAAAAAAGACTGTTCATACATACAAACAGGCAATAGAAAATCATATTGCGCCTAAATTAGGTAAATATAGATTGAAAGATATTACGCCTTTTATATTACAAGAATTTATAAACAGTATAAATGGAAAGGTAAACTCTAAGAAAATATTGCGAGTTGTGTTAAAAGGAAGCTTTAAATATGCGAGATACCCGCTGCAGATGATCAAAATTGATCCATGTGAATTTCTAAATATTCCAAAAGAAAATGAAGAGAAAATATGTAAATATATTGACATTGATTTATTTCAAAAATTAATTAACCTTGCAAAAGGAAAAAATAAAAAAGTTGTTCTTCTACTAGGATATTATGGTGGATTAAGGAAGGGTGAAATTTTTTCTCTTACTTGGGATAATATAGATTTTTTAAACAATACAATAACTATAAATAAAACATTAAATAAAATAGGAAGTGATTTATTCGTTGGAACACCTAAAACTCAAAATAGTTTTAGAACTATAAAAATGAATAGCTACATTTTAAAAGAATTAGGTGAATTAAGAATATGGCAACAAGAAAATAAAAATACATATGAAGAATTGTATAAAAGATATAAAATAAATAAAGAAGGAAAATTAATTTTAGATGAAAATGGAGATACAGATTTTGTAATAACAAAAGAAGATGGAAGTATAGCATTAACCATGTTTACTACTTTTTTATATAGAATTAGTAAAAAGTTGGGAACTACTATATATTGTCATATGCTTCGGCATACACACGCAACTATGTTGCTAGAAAATGGAGCAAATATTAAATATGTGCAGGAGAGGTTAGGGCATGCTTCTATTAGTACAACACTTGGAATATATACTCACGCAACACCAAAAATGGAAGAGGATGCAATGAATATTATGGAAAAAATAAATTTGTCCACAAAATAATTCAATGTGGACTGGGGGTGGACAGGAGCTATTATTTTTTAAAAAGATATGTTTTGAAGTCTTGTTTTATATGGGTTAGATTAAATGTGTTGTTATATTTTTATAATATGTTTACCTCATGGGATAAATCGTAGATTTATCCCAAAATTTCTAATTCTTGTTTAAACAATTCTTCTGGTGTGCTGTAATCTAATTTCTTTCTGGATAATTTATTGCACCATGTTTCAATCTTTTTTATTTTTGCTTCACTATAGATTCCTATATCCACTCCTTTAGCTATAAATCGTCTTATTAATTTATTGTGATTTTCATTGGTTCCACGTTCCCATGATGAATATGGATGTGCAAAATAAATTGCTATTCCATGCTCTTTACCAAATTGATCCAATTGAGAAAATTCTGAACCATTATCACTTGTAATTGATTTAAATACTCCGTCCGGGAAGCTTTTTGTAATTTTTAATAATTCATCATTTATGGAGCTACTTTCTTTTCCTCTTATTAGTTCAACTTCATTATACAATTTCCCAAATAATAATATTGAAAAATATTATATATTTACACTGACATATTGAGGACAAATTAATAAGGTATTATAAGTTATAAAATATTTAGTAAAAAATAAAAATTCTTGAGGTGATAGTAATGAAAAAATTTTCAAAATTATGCTTGTTATCAATCTTAATGTTAGTAATATGTTCAATATCTTTAGCAGCTCCTAGGAGAAAAGTTGAGGAGAGACGATATGAAAAACCAAAAGTTGTAGTAGTTCAAAAAAAGACTGCATCGCATCAATATACAAAATATAGAAAACCTGAACCTCCTAGAAGAAAACATGTATACCGCAAAAAAAGAAGATACAATAACAGAAGAAATGAGCACCAAAAGCCAGTAGTAGTAATCAGAACTGTAGTTCGTTAACATATCTTTGGCATCACAGAATTTTAATTTAGAAGCCCTCCTAGACATAATATTTATATATAAAAAATACGGATTTCATTAGAAATTCGTATTTTATCTTATATGTTTTATATATTTTTTATGATTTCAGAAATCCAAAGACAGAAATCATGTTCAATTTTTTTAGCTTCCTTAATAACATTTTGATGACTATGTGATACTTTAGAAAGACCGGTAGCCATATTAGTAATACACGATATACCCAATACCTCTAGGCCTAAATAATTAGAAATTATAACCTCCGGAACAGTAGACATTCCTACCGCATCAGCACCAAAAGTTTTCATCATTTTAATTTCTGCAACAGTCTCAAAGGAAGGCCCAGTAGTCCCCAAATATGTTCCTTCAGAATATTTTATACCAAAATCAACTGCTATTTTTTTTGCAAGAACTATTAATTTTTCAGAAAATGGATTGGTCATATCAGGGAATCTTGAGCCAAACCTTTCATCATTTGTTCCAATCAATGGGTTAGTTCCAAATAGATTTATGAAATCTCGAATTATCATGAGAGTACCATTTGAAAACGTTTCATTTATACCGCCAGCCGCATTACTTATAATTATTTTTTCAATACCAAGCTTTTTAAAAACATAAATAGGATATGTTACTTCCCTCATAGAATACCCTTCATAATAATGAAATCTTCCATCCATTACAAATATTTCTTTTTCTCCAATATTGCCAGCTACCAGTTGTCCTTTATGACCAATAACGGTGCTTTGAGGAAAATGAGGAATAGATTTATAGTTTATCTCAGTTGCATTATCAATAAAATTAGTCAAATTTCCTAGACCTGAACCTAATATAACAGCAATTTTGGGTTTTATATTGATTTGTTTGTTAATAAATTCAACAGATTCCATTACCTTATCATACATAAAATACCTCATATATTAGCATAAAGTTTTATATCAGAAAGATTGACATGTTTTTCTATATTGCTACCATTGATTACGACTAGAGTAGGAGCCTGTCTTATACCATATTTTTTAGCCAATTCAGGTCGTTCTTCCGCATCTACTACTGTAAATGCTATATTGGCATTTTTTAATAAATCCTTGCTTATACTGCAATTTGGACAAGTCTTTGTGGTAAACAGCAATGTTTTCTTAATATTACTTATATCTTCGTCAACATTATCCAAATTACTTTTCGATTCATCTTTTGATATGAATTTTTCTATATTGTATAATTTGCGATCCTTATATTCTTGTACTTTTCCTTCATTCCAATTTTGTATTGGTCTATAATAACCGGTGATACGACTATAAACTTCTGTTTTACCATTGCATATAGGGCATTCGAATTGTTCCCCTAAGAGGTATCCATGGTTTTTACATATAGAATAAGTAGGAGATAAAGTATAATAAGGTAATTTATAATTTTCAGCAATAGTTTTGATTAACTTGGAAGTTGATTTCCAGTCAGATATTTTTTCTCCAAGAAATGCATGAAAAACAGTACCTGATGTATATAATGTCTGAAGTTCATCTTGAATGTCTAAAGCCTCAAAAATATCATTTGTATAATTAACTGGTAAATGGGAACTATTTGTATAGTAAGGAGTTCCATCCATTGAAGCTGTTATAATATCGGGATATTTTGCGACATCATGCTTTGCAAGTCTGTAAGTAGTGGATTCTGCCGGAGTGGCTTCTAGATTATATAAGTCTCCGTATTCCTCTTGATAGTCAGACAGTTTATTTCTCATATGATTTAAAACTTCTTTTGCAAATTCTTGTGTATTTTTATTTGTTAAATCTGATCTGAGCCATTTTGCATTGAGACCAGCTTCATTCATACCGATTAGTCCAATAGTAGAGAAATGATTATCAAATGACCCCAAATATCTCTTTGTATATGGATACAATCCTTCAGCTAATAATTTTTTTAATATAGTTCTTTTTATTTTTAAAGATCTGGCCGATATGTCCATCATTTTATCTAATTTTTCATAAAATTCTTTTTTATCGTTTGATAAATATGCTATTCTAGGAATATTAATTGTAACTACCCCTACAGAACCTGTGCTTTCTCCACTTCCAAAAAAACCACCGGATTTTTTACGAAGTTCTCTCAAATCTAAACGCAAACGACAACACATGCTTCTGACATCACTTGCCTCCATGTCACTATTTATATAATTTGAAAAATAAGGAGTACCATATTTAGCTGTCATTTCAAATAATAGCCTATTGTTTTCTGTTTCTGACCAGTCAAAATCCTTAGAAATAGAATAAGTAGGAATTGGATATTGGAACCCTCTGCCGTTTGCATCACCTTCGAGCATAATTTCTATAAAAGCTTTATTTATCATATCCATTTCTTTTTTACAATCTTTATATTTAAAATCTCTTTTTTTACCACCAACAATGGCATTGAGCTCTGCCAAATCTTTTGGTACAGTCCAATCCAGAGTTATATTGGAAAAAGGTGATTGAGTTCCCCAACGACTAGGAGTATTTACTCCAAATATAAAGGATTCCAGAGCCTTTTTTACTTCACGATAAGATAAATTATCAATTTTTACAAAAGGAGCAAGATAAGTATCAAAAGATGAAAAAGCTTGTGCTCCGGCCCATTCGTTTTGCATTATTCCCAAAAAATTAACCATTTGATTACATAGAGTGACCAAATGACTGGCAGGAGAAGATGTTATCTTGCCATCTATCCCTCCTAGACCTTCTTGAATCAGCTGACTTAGAGACCAACCTGCACAATATCCGGTAAGCATTGAAAGATCATGAAGATGAATATCTGCATTTCTATGTGCATTATTGATTTCATCATCATATACCTCTGAGAGCCAATAATTGGCAGTTATAGCTCCGGAATTGCTCAGAATCAGACCACCTACAGAATATGTGACAGTGGAGTTTTCTTTTACACGCCAATCAGTTACTTTCACATAACTATCCACGAGTTCTTTATAATCTAAAATAGTAGATTTTATATTACGTATTTTTTCTCTTTGTTTTCTATACAGAATATAGGATTTGGCCACATCGTCATATCCGCATTGTATCAATACAGACTCAACGCTATCCTGGATTTCTTCTACGGAAATAGAATCATTTTTAATTTTAGGTTCATAAAAAGCAGTGACTCTCAAAGCAAGTAGATCCATTATATCTTGATTATAGTTTTTATTCTGCGATTTAAATGCTTTTGAGATAGCAATTGCTATTTTATTTAAATTAAAATCAACAATGCCGCCATCTCTTTTTATAACCTTGTACATATATATCGATCTCCTTAAAATTTACTGCATTTATGTAAGCATTCTATCATAATTAAAATGTAAAGTCAATATAAAATCACTATATATTGATTTTGAATTTTCAAAAACACAATATGCTGTGTTAAATCCCCCTAATATCCATTAATTCAAAATTATTTTTAATAAGCTCTTTAAATTCTAACATTTCATTTTTTGAAAACCCATGGAGATTAGTTGCTATAGTATTTTCAGAATTTTTAAAAGCTTGTAAGTAGTATTTTTTGGCAGATTTTATCAGGTTACCAATGGAAATAAAATCATTTGTTGTATGAAATTCTCTGACTATAGTTGTTCTAAATTCGTACGGGATATAATTTTTCATTATAAGAATTATTGATTTTTCTATATTTTTAGTATCAAAATTTTTAATACCAACTGTATCAGGATAATTTTCAAGAGAATTTTTTATATCCATTGCGATATAATCAATCAAATTATTTTCGATTAAATATTGTAATTTTTCAGGATAACTGCCGTTAGTATCAATTTTTACCATGTAACCAATAGATTTGATTTTCCTTATAAAATCTATTATTTCATCTTGCAACAGTGGTTCACCACCACTTATACATACAGCTTCCAGAACTTTTTTTCTTTTTTCTAAAAATTCTAATAGATTTTCTTCTGTTATTGTGTTGGAATCATCTATGTTTATCACAAGAGATGCATTATGACAATAAGGGCATCTGAAATTGCATCCCCCTGTAAATATAGTACAGGCTAATTTTTCCGGATAGTCTAACAAAGATGTTTTTTGTAAACCATAAATTTTCATATAGAGCTCCTTGTTCTCATTACATTTGAATTTCGATAATAACATCTCTTTCAGGAATTTTTTTATCTGAAAATACATATGCCTCTTCCAATAATCTCAAGGAATCAGGAATATTCTTATCATCATTATATTGTATTACGGCTAAAATATCACCTTTATTTACCTTATCACCTATTTTTTTAGTCAAATTTATACCGACACCATAATCAATGGAGTCTTCTATTTTAGATCTACCGGCACCTATTATCATAGTGGCTCTACCTATATTTTCAGCTTGTATTTGGCTAATATATCCTTCTTTTTTCGATTTAAATTCTAGTTTATTTTTTGCCATTGGAAGTAGAGAATAATCTTCGGTAATTTTTGGATTTCCACCTGTATATTCCAAGAATTTTTTAAAATGTTCTATTGGTTTTCCGGTTTTTATCATATTTTCACATAATAATTTCCCCTCATCAATATTTTGGGCTTTACCGGCCATAAGGAGACCTATTCCGATTATAGTATTAACCAGAAGTGAAAAATCCTTGGGTCCATTCCCTTTTAACGTTTCGATAGCTTCTATTACTTCATTGGCATTTCCGACTGCGAATCCAAGTGGTTGTTCCATATCTGTGAGGACACCTACTATTTTTCTTCCAAAATTTTTACCTATATTCATCATACTCTGAGACAATTCCTTGGCGTCTTCAATATTTTTCATAAAAGCTCCGGAACCAACTTTAATATCCAATATAATCCCATTGCTCGTTATGGCTAATTTTTTACTCATAATTGAACTAGCTATAAGTGAAATGCTTTCAATCGTTCCTGTAACATCTCTAAGGGCATATATTTTTTTATCAAGCGGGACAATTTTATCTGAATACCCCATGATACCACTTCCTATTTTATTAACCATATCTATCATCTGATTTTTATTTTCTGGAAATTTAAAATTAGGAATAGATTCAAATTTATCTACTGTTCCACCTGTGTGACCCAAACTTTTTCCTGATAATTTTATTTCACCTATTCCGAAACATCCAAAAAGACCGACCAATGCAATGGTTGTCTTATCACCAACACCACCTGTAGAATGTTTATCAATTAAAAACTTTTCAGAATTATTTATTTTTATTAGTTCACCGCTATTTATCATAGAATTGGTAAAATGAAAAAGTTCTTCTTGATTTAATCCATTAAAATAAATAGCCATTAAAAGAGCCGACATTTGATAATCAGGAATATTTCCATTTAAATAATTGTTTAGAAAAAAATTTATTTCATCTGATGTTAATGGGTATTTATCACGTTTTTTTTCTATGATTTTTATTGCGAGCATGATTCCTCCATAATTGCTATTGTTATTGATTTATGATATAATTCTAACATATTTTGAAATTAAAATGCAAATAAATAAGGGAGATTAAATGAGTTATAAATTAATTGTTACAGATATGGATGATACTCTATTGGATGCTAATACTGAGTTGCAGGAAATAAATAAAAAAGCTATTATAAAGGCGCAACAATTAGGAATAAAGTTTATATTAGCTTCGGGAAGACCGACATATGGGATGTGGTCTATTGCCAAAGAATTAATGCTTCCAGAATTTGAGGGATATATTCTCTCGTATAACGGTTCTGTAATAACAAATTGTAAAACCAAAGAAATTGTGTTTGAAACCGGTCTATCAAAGGAGGACATTCACTTTATATATGATCTTTCAAAAGAATACAACACTGATATTTTAACATATAAAAATGACGAAATAGTTTCGCCCATGATGAGTGAATATATAGAAGTAGATCTATTTATTACAAAGATGCCCCACAGACTTATAGATAATTTTAAAGAATATATGGACTTGGGAGCTCCCAAATGTCTACTTTTGTCAGAGCCATCTCATTTGGAGAAAGTAGAAAAAGAACTTAAAAAAAAATATGGAGATTTATATAGTATTTTTCGCTCTAAACCTATTTTTTTGGAAATAATTTCAAAGGATATAAATAAGGGAACTGCTATAGAGAAATTAGGGGAATTTTTAGGAATAAAAAATAATGAAATGATAGCAATTGGGGATTCCTACAATGATTTGGATATGATAAAAAAGGCTGGGTTAGGTGTTGCTGTAGAAAATGCTGACGATTATATAAAAAAACATGCGGATTTTGTTACTACTTCTAATGATAATAACGGAGTCGCACATGTTATTGAGAAATTTATTTTTAATCAATTTTATAATATAAATTATTTTTTATTTGTAAAAAAATGAACTATTTCATGAAATTCTTCTTTGAGACTTGTATGTTCAATGGTTTTTACTTCGACCTTATGAATTTTGAACATGAAACTAATAATAAACCCTATGCTGAGTGCATAAATTAAAGTTCCTATACCTATCAAAGATTTACCACCGAGAAAAATACCCATTATGAGTACTATTATTTCTATACTGTTTTTTACTATGGCTACAGAAATATTTGTTTTTTTACTCAAAACTTGCATAAGGCCATCACGAGGCCCACATCCTTTTCCTTGTGACATGTACAGAAAAGTCCCATAACTATATATTATCATTCCTAATAATAATATAATTATTTTAAAAAATATGTTGTTTGAAACAGGAATAATATTTAAGTTCCTTATAATATCTGTAATTGTACCTATAAAGTAAATATTTAAAATAGTCCCCGGACCGATTGTCTGACCGAGTACAATGTTTAAAATAATTACTACAAATCCGGCTACTATACTAGCTTTTCCAATTGGCATTTTTAGAATACCTGTTAGACCCATATGAAATATATCCCAAGAGGAAGCTCCCGCATTGGAATTTATGACCATAGTAACACCCAAACCGCATAAGAATATACCTATCATTAGCTTAATATATCTTACGGTTTTGCTGTTTTTATCTGATGAAGACATTTTGCACCACCATAATTTTGGCTATATACAATATATATTTTTGTTTATTAAATCAGTTTATTATATTGGCAAGGACGCCATTTATAAAGTCGGATGTTTTTTCATCACCGTATTTTTTGGCAAGTTCTACAGCTTCATTTACGACTATTTCTACCGGGATTTCTTTTTCTATCAATTCATACACAGAACATTTAAATATAGCTCTTTCTACAAAGCCAATTCTTTCAAATACCCAACCGGTCATATTATCATCTATTTGTTTATGAATCAAAAGTGACCTATCATTAATTCCAATAAGGTATTTTTTTATAAAATTTAAATCATTTTCATCTGAAATTTCAGTATTTCTTTTTAAAAAATCATTTAAAATATTCAATAGATTTTCATTCCTTATTTCACCTTCAAAAACTAGTTTAAAAATTTCTTCTCTTATTTTCTTTCTGCTCATTTTTTCCTCATTTACTGAAATTTATGTATCTTAAAAATTAAGTATGAATTAATATTTATTAATTTTAATACAGGTTCTTATCATCAGATTCTGTATTAGAATATTCCGAATTTTCGTTACTCTCGTCCTTATTATCGTCTTTGTTCTCATCATTGTTATCGCTATTTTCATCATTTTTTTTGAATTTATTTTTAAAAAGTCCGAAAAATGATTTTTTTATCTTTTTGGGTTCTTCTTTTGGTTCTTCTTTTTGATGATCATTTACAGTAGAAGTTTCCAAATTAGTTGGTATTGTATTTATTTTTTCGTAATTATTTTCTACTTTAAAATTTGATGTATCTGGCTTAGAAGTTGATATATCCGGGTTTGTTGAAGTTTTATTAGTAGGTTCAGCAGATTTTTTATTAATCAACTTTGAAATCTTTACCTCAACTTCTCCGATATTGATACCAATTCTATTGGCGATATCATTTTTTATCTTATTTTGAATATCAATAGATTTTTGTGCGACATTACCCTCTGTAGAAATATCAGTTTTTATTTTTATGTCGAACTTTTTATCATTTCTTATAGTTTCAACTTTAAGATTTTTTATTTCGTCGTCATCTTTAAATGTGTCTCTTACATAATTAGTGATTATATTAGGAGATACAGTAACTACACCGTCAGCAGTTCTTATTTCGTAGTTGTTATTTTTACTTGAACCAAATTTAATTTTAAAAATGCATAATAATAAATACACTGATGAAATTATAAAAATCGACAACCTGGTTAAAAATGGTGTAAGTATAGTAAATTTGTCGAAAAAAAACAATACAAAATTTTTTGAAATAGCATAAACAATTCCTAACAATGAAAATAAAAAAATACCTACCCATGCAAAAAAATATATAATTTTTCTTATCATAAACAGCCTCCTTTAATAGTTATAAGGCATTCGTAACCACTTGTATGGGCGTTGCATGCAACGCCCTTATTATTGTAAAAATTTTTATTCGGTTTTGGCATCATTAGAGTCATCGACTGTCTCATTAGTTATAGCTTCTTCTTTTGGGTCATCCTCTGTCCTTATTTTTACATCTTGTACATAAACATTTATTTCTGCTACATTTAGACCACATAGGCCAGATACAGCATTAAGCACTGATTGTTGCACTTCTTTGGCAACAGTCGAGATCGGATGTCCAAACTCAACTATAATATATATTTCTAATTTGCATTCATTTTCACCGATTTCTACTTTTACTCCATTAGTTTGCCTTTTTTTGCCTAAAATTTTACTAACTTCATCCACGACACCACCGGCAAGCTTATATACTCCTTGTACATCGCTCGCAGCTTTGGCCGCTATAGTTTTTACAACATCATCGGCTATCTTGATGTTTCCTAATTCACCCATATAAAACACCTCCAAGTATTTTAAATAAATTAACTGTGTTGTTAATTGCTATATTCTATATATAATTATACAGCAAATTATAAATTTATCAAGTAGATAGTACATTATTTTTTATATATTTATCAATGTCAAAAATTTTTCATTTATTTGAAAAATTTTCTGCTATAAAGTTGGTAGAAATTTTTCCATCTTTATATAATTTATTATCTAAAACCTCTAAATGGAAAGGAATAGTTGTATCAATACCCTCTATTATAAATTCCCTCAGAGCCCTCTTCATTTTGGCTATAGCTTCATTTCTATCAATACCGAATGTTATCAGTTTTCCTATCATGGAGTCATAATAAGGAGAAATCTCATAACCTTGATAAGAATGAGTATCGACTCTTACACCGTTACCCCCCGGAACTATAAATTTTTCTATAATACCTGGAGAAGGAAGAAAATCATTTCGAGGATCTTCTGCATTGATTCTGCATTCGATAGCATGACCAGTTAAAACTATATCGTTTTGTTTTATATTCAGTTTTGCTCCGGCAGCTATTTGTATTTGCAATTTTATAATATCAAGACCTGTTATCATTTCAGTTACTGTATGCTCCACTTGAACTCGGGTATTCATTTCCATAAAATAAAAATCATTATTACCATCTACCAAAAATTCCAGAGTGCCTGCAGAATCATACTTTATGGCACTGGCTAAAGTCACAGCGGCGATTCCCATTTTGTTCCTTATGTCTATAGGAAGAGAAAAAGATGGCGCTTCTTCTATTAATTTTTGGTGCCTTCTTTGAATAGAACAGTCTCTTTCACCCAAATAGATTACATTTCCATGTTTGTCTCCGAGTATTTGAATTTCAATATGTCTTGGATTTTTTAAATATTTTTCAATATATACATCAGGATTTCCAAAAGCTGATTCTGCTTCGTTTTGTGCAGCGACCATATTTTCTTCCAATTCTTTTTCCGTATTTGCGATTCTCATGCCCTTACCGCCACCGCCGGCAGTTGCTTTAATCATAACCGGATATCCGATTTTATCTTTTATCAATTTTTTAGCGACTGCGACACTGCTCACTATTCCGGTTCCATTTGTAACAGGAACTCCGTTTGCGATAGCCGTCGCCCGAGCGGTAGCTTTATCACCCATTTTTGTGATACATTCTGCTCTTGGACCGATAAATGTAATATTATACATTCCGCATATTTCTGAAAATTTGGTGTTTTCAGATAAAAATCCATATCCTGGGTGGATTGCATCAGCACCTGTGATTTCTGCGGCAGCAATTATATTTGGAATCTTTAGATAAGATTCTGCACTGGAGACACTACCGATACAGACAGATTCGTCTGCCAGTTTCACATGAAGACTATTTTTATCTGCTTCTGAATATACTGCTACAGTAGGTATGTCCAGTTCTCTTGCGGCTCTTATTATCCGCACTGCAATTTCACCTCTATTTGCAATAAGTATTTTTTTAAACATTTTTCCTCCTAAAATACACATTGATGAAATTAATATCTTTTATTTTAATTCTTCTTATATCAATTTTCTTTAAATTTCTTTAATTTTTACTAACGGTTTTCCATAGTCCACAGGAGAACCATTTTCTACGTATATTTCTGAAATCACACCGGCAAAATCAGAATTTATAGCATTTTTTACACCTAGAGTCAATACATATCCTATGTAATCTCCCGTTTTTATTTTTTTACCTATCTCAATATTATTCTTGCCATCACTGGATTTATAAAAAAACATTCCAATATTTTTGGAAAGAATATCCCATGAACTTATATTATTTGGAATTTCTATAATTTTATTAATTATATTTTCATTTGTTTTTTCAGATTTTTCTTGCTTTTCTTTATTTGAATCATATGCTCCTTTTAATGTGATATTAAAATTTTTTGTTTCATATGAGAGCTCAGTTAAATTTTTTTCATTCATCACTTGCATTAGATTTTCTATAAATTCAACTTCGCCAGCTGATTCTTTATTTTTTATTTTTTTTTCCATAAAGACCTCCAAAAGTTATAGAATATTGTATCATAAAAATTATAAAATTCCTATTATTTATATTTTATATTAAAATATTTTACTGTTTAATGATGGAAATAGGCAGATTAATTCTCCTGAAATTTTTGATTAATATCAATTGTTAAGAATTCATTATCAAATCTTCCATCATGATTTTTTAAGTATTCTTCACATGTATCTTTAACTAATTTAATAGTTTTTATATCATGGATTATATCGATAAATCTAAGGTCACTAAAGCCGCTTTGTTTTATACCGAAAATTTCTCCGGCTTTTCTCAATTTTAAATCTTCTTCGGCAATTTGAAAACCATCATTTGTTTGCTCCATTATATTTAGTCTGGCTTTTGATATGGCATTATCAGTAAACGAAACTAAAAAACAATAGGATTGGTCGACTCCCCTACCTACACGTCCCCTCAATTGATGAAGGGCAGATAGACCAAATCTTTCAGCATTTGAAATAACAATAATCGCAGCATTTGCTATGTCTACACCTACTTCTATTACAGTTGTGGAGACTAAAATATCCAATTCTTTTTTCTTAAAACTATTCATAATATTTTCTTTATCTGCGCTCTTCATTTTTCCATGAAGGATACCGATTTTATATTTATGCAAACTTTTTTTAACTTCTTCATATAATTCTTCTATGGATTTTGCAGAAAGTTTATCGCTTTCTTCAATTAACGGAGCCACAAAAAAAGCTTGTTTTCCTTGAGATAATTTTTTATCTATAAAATTGTACATAATACCGGAATCCATAGCGTTATTTATCCATTTTGTCTTTACAGGTTTTCTAGAAGGAGGCAGGCCTTCCAAAATAGAGACATCAAGGTCGCCATATATGCTCAAAGCTAAAGATCTTGGGATAGGAGTGGCACTCATTACCACAAGATTTGCGAGGACACCCTTGCTTCTCAATTTTTTTCTCTGGATAACTCCAAATCTATGCTGTTCATCAATTACAATAAGTCCCAATTGTTTAAATTCCACATTTTCTTCTATTAGGGCATGAGTCCCTATAATAATGTCTATATTCCCGTTTCTAATATCATCTAATAATTTCTCCTTATTTTTTCCTTTGAAACTTCCAGTTAAAAGGCCGACTTTTATGCCTAAATCATAAAATGTATCTCTTACAGAAGTGTAATGTTGTATAGCAAGAATTTCCGTAGGTGCCATCAGAACCCCTTGATATGAATTTTCCACAATATACAATAGTAATATCATAGAAATGACAGTTTTACCACTACCTACATCACCTTGCAATAGACGATTTACTATTTTTCCTGTTGATAATTCTTTATAAATGTCAGTAATAACTTTTTTTTGAGAATCAGTGAGGGAAAAATTTAAAGAACTCAAATATTTCTTTACCAATTCTTTTTTATCATCTAACACATAATGATTTGATTTTTTTTTATCAGTAGAAAATCTTCTTTCTAAAATCCCCATTTCGAGTATTAATAATTCTTCTATTGCAAAGCGTCTTTTAGCTTCTTCAAGATTTTTACTGTTTGATGGAAAATGAATTTCTTTTAGGGCTGATTTTCTACCCATGATATTATGTTTTTTTAATATTTCAGTGGGAATATTTTCTTCAAATCTACCTCCAAAAATAACCAAAAAATCATTTATAATTTTTCTAAAAGTATTTTGTGTTAAATCTTTCATTGTGCTATAAATGGGCAATATTTCCCCATCTTGCATTTTCTGTTGAGCAGAAAAAAGTTTAAATTCCGGATTTATCATTTGGAACACATAACCTCTTTTTATCTGTCCAATAAAAATATATTCTTCACCAATTTTTAGGCTTTTCCTCAAATACGGCATTTGAAACCAAATTATATCCAAAACCCCGGTACCATCCATAGCAGAAGCTTTTATCATCTTGAGACCGGATCTGATGGGGGGTGCTGTTATTTTTACAATGCTAGCTTTTATCACGGCGTATTCGTCCGGTTGGAGCTGATTGATTGTCTTTATATTCGTACGATCATCATATGTTCTGGGAAAATAATATAAAAGATCAGAAATAGATTCTATCCCAAGGGATCTGAGCTTAAAAATTTTCTTTTCATCAAATTTTTTTATATTTAAATCTTCTATTTTAGAATATATCGTCAGATAATCGGCATTTAACATTTTTAATCAACTCCTACGTACATAAATATTATATCAAAAATACTTCGGAAGTCAATAAATTCAAAAAAATACCAAATATTTAAAATTAAGAAAATTATTTTAAATTCTTTGAATTCTATTTGATAAAGTTCATATTTTGAAAAAATTCAAAAATAATAAAAAAAGGTATTGAAATTATCTAAAAAATATTAGTATAATGGGATAACAAAAATAAATTTATATAAAGAAGGAATTTAAGTTGGGAATAATAAAAATATTGGATGAGTCTATTTCGAATATGATAGCAGCTGGGGAAGTAGTGGAAAATCCTGCCAGTATGGTAAAAGAATTGTTAGAAAACTCTATAGACGCAGAAAGCAAAAAGATAATAATTGATATAAAAAATGGTGGAAGAACCCTTTCTATAAAAGATGATGGGAACGGAATGGTAAAGGATGATTTGTTGATATCAATAGAACGTCATGCAACGAGTAAAATATCTAATAAAGAGGATTTATTTAACCTTACTAGTTATGGATTTCGAGGAGAAGCGCTTTCATCTGTCTCAGTAGTATCGAAAATGACAATGTTTTCTAGGACAAAAGACGATAAAATCGGAAGCAAAATAACTGTTTTGGGTGGAAAAATCACATCATTAAATGATATTTCTATGAATAAAGGAACTACCATAGAAATTAAAGAATTGTTCTATAACACTCCTGCAAGATTAAAATTTTTAAGAAAACCTAATACAGAATATGCAAATATAAAAGACATTGTAATGAGAGAGGCTTTGATTAATCCTAATATAAGTATTGTTCTTATGATAGATGGAAAGGTCTCCATAGAAACTTCCGGAAATGGTTTGACAAATGCAATAGTAGAAATATTTTCAAGAAATACATTGAAAAATACGATAGAATTTTCTATGGGATATTTGGGAAATGCCAATTTGTTTAGAACAAATAGAGAGTCTATGTTTGTGTTCGTAAATGAAAGACCGGTAAAATCAAAACTCATAGAGGATGCCTTGATAGATGGTTATTATACAAAACTTATGAAGGGTAAATTTCCTTTTGCAATAATAAATCTTTCTATTGATCCCAAAGAAGTGGATGTAAATGTCCATCCTTCAAAAAAAATAGTAAAATTTGCAAATGATACGAATATCTACGGTAAAGTACTAAATGCTGTTAAAGAGTCAATTGCGCAAAATGAGGAATTTATATGTCCATCCATATATTTTGAAAATATAGATGGCAATAATGATAATAGCGATAGTAATGTGAATAAAAACGAAGAAAAGCAAGAAAAAGAAAAACAAGAAAAAGAAAAACAAGAAAAAGAAGGAGTAAAATTAGAAAATCAAGATTTTAAATTTGAGTATGAAAATGAAGATTTTACCATAGCTGATGGGGATATGGACAATGAAAATGAAAGTTTTACAGAAGAAATATTGAAAAGAAAATATTTTTCTGATTTTGAAGAAAATTTAGATGCAGATTCAAAAAATAATTTACCTGGCAAAGAAATTTTACAAAATAAAATTGAAAAATCAGATACAGCGATTAATTATGCAGTTAATAAAGATAGAACTAGTTATGACTATGCAAAAAACAAAGAGATCATAAATTTTAAGGTTTTAGGTCAAATTTTTAATACTTTTATTTTGGTTGAAAGAAATAATATTTTAGAAATTTATGATCAACATATTGTGAATGAAAGAATCCTATACGAGAGTTTAAAAAATCAATATATTGGAAAAACAATAGAAAAACAATTACTTTTGGTACCGATAAAATTTTCAATAGATCCAAGAGATAAACATTTTATTTTCGATAATATGAATATTTTTAATGATTTTGGATTTGATTTGGAAGAATGGGAAAAAAATGATGTTTTAGTTAGAGCTGTTCCAACTTTTGATTTTAGAGATAGCATAGAAAATGTTTTTAGAAGAATTTTAC
The DNA here is from genome assembly GCA_031289425.1 of Fusobacteriaceae bacterium. GTDB lineage: Bacteria > Fusobacteriota > Fusobacteriia > Fusobacteriales > Fusobacteriaceae > JAISST01. The sequence continues at coordinate 8,633 of JAITPM010000020.1, read as the reverse complement.
AAAACCTAAAAGATAGCAAAGAAATAGACATCCGTGAAAATATTATTATATCAATGTCATGTCGAGGTTCAATAAAAGCAAATGAAAAGTTGACAAATGAGGAAATGACGTATATAATAAAAAAGCTTCATGAGATTGGGAAATATACATGCCCTCATGGAAGGCCTATATTTATAAAAATAACTTTGGATGATTTGGAAAAACTTTTCAAAAGAAAAATATAAAATATAAAAATAAAATATAAAAATAAAATATAAAATAATTGAAATAAATAGAAAATTGGAGTATATTTTGAATATAATAATATTGTGTGTAGGTAAAATAAAAGAAGATTACATTAACAAGGGAATCGAAGAATTTTTAAAAAGATTAAAGGTATTTGCTAAAATAAATATCATGGAATTGAAAGAGGAGACAGCGGATAAAAATATATCTCTATGCATAGAGAAAGAATCAAAAAATATTTTATCTGTTTTAGAAAAAATAAAAGGTTATAATATTTTACTTTACATAAATGGCGAAAGTTTTTCATCTGAAGGATTTGCTGAAACAATAAAGCAATTATCAATAAGTGGGCACAGTAGTTTAGTTTTTATTATTGGAGGCTCAAATGGGGTTTCCGATAGTATAGTGAATTATGTGGATATGAAAATAAGTTTTTCAAAATTTACATTTCCACACCAACTTATTAGACTTATTTTGCTCGAACAAATTTACAGAAGTTTTAATATTTTAAATAATGGGAAGTACCACAAATAAAAATTTTAAACTTATGGAATATAAACTTTAAAAGAAGTGTTTAAGGAGGGACATTATGTATTCGCAAGGAGAAAGTTTTTATTATGCTATTGATGACGATGAGTACGAATTTCATGTGCATGACAATATTGCCTATGAGGACAAGTATTATATAATAGCAGAGGCGGTGGATGGTGATTTTTATGTATTTTCATACGACGAGGATGAAGAAGAAATAGAACTTGTAGAAGATGAAAATGAATCTGCCGAAGTTATGATATATTGGCAAGAAGAATATGATTCCGATAATGATATTCTTGATTTTGATGACGAGGATGAGTATTACGATAAAGACGATAAAGCAATAGATATAATAGACGATTTATACGAAGCTGATGATAAGGACTATTTTTAATGATAACCTGTGAGATGGATTGTGATTTTTTATTAAAAAATTATGATTTTTCTGGAGAAACTTAATAAAGAAAAATTTAATAAAGAAAAATTTAATAAAATGGAGGAAAGATGAAATTTAAAATATTTAGTATTACTGTTTTATCCCTTTTAATAGTCGGTTGTACTGGTAGCGGAGGACGTTCAGGCGGATTCTATGAATTGTATCCAACTAAAAATGTCAATGCTATAGAAGGCGAAAAGTTAACTAAAACTAAAATAACATTGACTGATAATTCTCCTACTGAAATTTTAGATGAACTTTCTCGTGATGTAAAAACTAATAAAAGCAGAACCACAACAAAGTCTACAAATATCATTTCTGTGAGCAGTTATTTAGGTGAAAACTTGTATATACCACTATCTGAGAGTGAGACTTCTTTCAATATGGTATCTAATCCTAAAAATTCTTCATATGATTTGAAAAAAATATCTACAAATCTAATATTTAATAGTCTTTACGAGGGAAATTTTATAGTAAACGTAAAGGCAACTAACGCAGATAGAAAAATCACTATTTCAAATATAACAAAATATGAATTCTCAGAAAATGACTTATATGCAGTAGTAAAAAGGACTTATGAAAATAAGAGTTTTGATAAATTAAGAGATAGTGTCGCATTATATAAAATTGTTTTTCCAAATGGAAAATATATTAAAGAAAATTCAATGAAACTTTTAGAATTGGCAGGATTGCAAAAAAATGAGAGGTATGTAAGAAGTGAATATAATTATATAAGAAAATATAGTTCGTTCAATTCTTCAGATAGAGTAATAGTTGCAAAAGCTTTGGCTGAGACAAAAGTATCGGATGTTGGAATAGATAATATTTTATTGGAATATTCTACTTCAGAAAAAGAAACTAATGCAAATGTTGCTGGAATTTTATTGATTAAACCTGATGTTACGAAAAAAGAAGTTGAATTTTTAGAAAAAGTATTTAATGATAAAGAGGACGTAAGAATAGCGAAATATGTGGAAAATTGGTATTCGAAAAATGATCCTAATAAGACAAGCGGAGCATTTACCGGGTCTACTACAGAAAATTATAATGCATTTAAAGAATTGTATGTAAATGGAGAAACTAGTTTCAAAAATGGAAAATATAATGAAGCATTGAATTATTTTAAAGACGCTGTAGCTATAAATAAAAATTATTCTGAAACTAATAAATTATATTTTTATTTGGGTCAAAGTAATTATAATTCAGGGAAATATCAAACTGCTGTAAGCGATTATAAAAAAGCGTTAAATGTAGAAAAATCTTTTGAAAAACAAGCAGAAATATATTATAACATAGGTATAGCTGCCCATAAAGCAGGAAATATAGCTGATTGCAAAAATTATATGACTTACATACAACAAAACTATCCTAGAACAATATGGAGTCAAAAAAGTATTACATATTTAGCTAGTATTGATTAGGATGCGTTTACTATAATATATGGAAAATTAAGGAGATAAAATTGGAAAAATATTTTGATATTGTTGGAAAAGAACCAATAATAGTGGAAAAATGGAAGAAAATAAATGAGATTAAAGAATTAGGGGTAAAACCTTTCGGTGAAAGATATGAAAAAACTCATATGATAGCTGATGTATTGAAAGGAACCGGAGGAGACGGTGTCACATATAAGACTGCCGGTAGAATAATGTCTCTGAGAGGAAAGGGTAAGACTTATTTTGCTCATATAGAAGATATATCCGGAAAAATCCAAATTTATATGAAAAAAGATGAACTCGGTGAGGAAGCTTTTGAAATAATAAAAAAATTTAGTGTTGGGGATATTATTGGTATAGAAGGGACTTTGTTTATGACTCATACAGAAGAACTCACATTGAGAATGGCAAAATTTTGGTTACTATCAAAGAATGTCAGACCTCTTCCGGAGAAATATCATGGCCTTACAGATGTCGAAATAAGATATAGAAAAAGATATGTAGACCTTATAATGAACAAAGATGTAAGAGAAACATTTATCAAAAGAACAAAGATAATAAATGGAATAAGAGATTTCTTAAATAAAAGAGGATATTTGGAAGTAGAGACTCCGCTTATGCATGCGATTTTGGGTGGGGCTGCAGCAAAACCTTTTATTACTCATCATAATGCACTAGATATGGATCTATATATGAGAATAGCTCCGGAATTATATTTGAAAAGGCTAATAGTCGGTGGCTTGGAAAAAGTGTATGAAATAGGTAGAAATTTTAGAAATGAGGGAATGGATACAAGACATAATCCGGAGTTTACTATGATTGAATTATACCAATCATATGCAGATTTTAATGTGATGATGGATTTGTGTGAGGGTCTTATTACTCAATTGGCCAAAGAAATAACAGGAAACACAACCCTCACTTATAACGGAAAAGAATTAGTTTTGGAAAAATTTCAAAGAAAACATATGGTAGATTTAATAAATCTTGCGACTGGAGTGGATTTCTTTAAAGAAATGACTTTTGATGAGGCAAAGGCAATAGCAAAGGAACATCATGTCGAGATAGCGCCTCATATGAATAGTGTCGGGCACATAATCAATGAATTTTTTGAACAAAAATGCGAAGAACATATTATACAACCTACTTTTGTTTATGGGCATCCGGTAGAAATATCTCCGCTTGCCAAGAGAAACGAAGATGACCCTAGATTTACCGATAGATTTGAATTATTCATAGATGCCAGAGAATATGCAAATGCATTTTCTGAATTACAAGACCCATCAGATCAAAGAGGAAGATTCGAAGCGCAGGTAGAAGAGGCCATAAGGGGTAATGACGAGGCAACGCCTATTATAGATGATGATTTTGTAGAAGCATTAGAATACGGATTACCGCCTACAGGTGGGATGGGAATTGGGGTGGACAGACTCGTTATGTTACTTACAAATTCTCCATCAATAAGAGATGTTATTTTGTTTCCACTTATGAAACCCAAAGATTAATTTTAAATAAGAATATTTTATTAATAATATTTATTTTGTATAAATATAAAAAAAGTTAAAAGTGGTGATTCTCTACGTAAAATTCACTATTTACAAAAAAAATAAAAAATTTCTTGCAAAATCATTAAAATTGTTTTATAATAATAGAAATATTTTATATGAGATAAAAATTAAAATTGGAACTTAAGGTGGAAATTATGATTGAAACTAACATTAAGATAATAGTATATGTCATACTGCTCTCTTGGAGTTATTATAACTTTATATAAATTTTTTTGTTAGGTTTATTTTATTTTAATATTATAATTTTATTGATACTTAATTATTTTGGAAATATAACGTACATTAATTAAGTAAAAATATATGTTATTTTGACAACCTAATATGGTTGTCTTTTTATTTAAGGGGGCTACTATGAAAATTGCAATTGAACAATCAAAAACTTTAAAACCGAAGCCAGACCAGAATAACTTAGGATTTGGGAAATACTTCACAGATCATATGTTTTATTTGGAGTACACGGTCGGAATAGGTTGGCATGATGCAAAAATCATACCATACGGACCTATAACTATGGATCCAGGAGCGATGGTGCTGCATTACGCACAAGAAGTGTTTGAGGGAATGAAGGCTTATAAAGCCAAAACTGGTAAAATACATATATTTAGGCCAGATATGAATGCAAAAAGATTGAGAACATCTTGCGAAAGATTGTACATGCCACCACTTCCCGAAGAAATGTTTATTGAGGCAGTAAAGGCGATAGTTTCGCATGAAAGGGAATGGATTCCTAGCCTGGAAGGTACATCACTCTATATTAGACCGTTTATTTTTGCGGATGATGTAGTTATAGGAGTGCATCCAGGAGAAACTTACAAATTTATAATAATTCTATCTCCTGTTGGAAGTTATTATCCAGAGGGAATAAATCCAGTAAAAATATATGTTGAAGAATATTATGTGAGAGCATCTAAAGGTGGAACTGGATTCACAAAATGTGGTGGAAATTATGCCTCAAGTATTATTGCTCAAGTAAAGGCACAAGAAAAAGGGTATACTCAAGTATTGTGGCTTGATGGAGCAGAACGTAAATATGTAGAAGAAGTAGGGACAATGAATGTAATGTTCAAAATAGAAAATGAAATTTGGACAGCACCTTTGGATGGAAGTATTTTACCGGGTGTAACAAGAGATTCATGTATAACAATTTTAAAAGATATGGGATATAGAGTAAGAGAAGAGTTAATACCAATAGATTTTCTGATGGAATCAGGGAGAAACGGGAAATTAGAAGAAGCATTTGGTACAGGAACAGCAGCTGTAATCTCTCCTATCGGTTCACTCACATATAAGGAAGAAACAGTTACTGTAAATAATTTTGAGACTGGTAAATTGACCAGACGATTGTATGATTTCATAACTGGTATTCAAAATGGTACTCAAGAAGATAAATACAATTGGATACAAGAAGTCTTATAATGAATGGTATACTATGGAAATAAGAGAATATTTTGATAAATTACTGGATGTCTATAAATCTTCCTTTGACTTGACAGTACCATATAATATTGGTGGTATAGAATATTTAGGTTACGGACATTTGTACTCTAATTCTACAAAGTATGTATTGGTAAAATCAGCTAAATTATGGAGTGCTAATGCTTTTGAACATTTAATATTTATGGAAAGTCATGGGGATTTAAAAGAAAAAATAGATGAGGCAAAATTTTTGATATCAGAGTATATGGAAGAAAATTTTGTGCGAAAAGGAGAAAAATATCCTGTCCCAGATCACATGTATAGTTTTTTAACAGTCGTCGTATTGACAAATGATAAGATTGATAGTAATATAAAAGAAGAGGTGAGAAGATACAAATTTACTAAAAATTATTTGTTTACAATAAGGGGATATTCAGAAGGTAGGTTGGTACTGGTGAATGTTAAGGAAGAGGAAATTATACTGAGTAAGTCTGCTCAAAAATTGGAAGAGTTTTTTAGAGATTCTTTTTAGGAGGAGAGAAAAATGAGTAGTTTAATGATTTTGTTAGGTTCAATTGTTATATTTATTATTGCGTATTTTACTTATGGATCATGGCTTGCAAAGGAATGGGGCGTTGATCCAAGCATAAAAACACCTGCCCATGTAATAGATGATGGCGGTGTGGATTATGTACCTGCGAAGGCTCCAATTTTATTGGGACATCATTTTGCATCAATAGCCGGAGCTGGACCAATCAATGGACCTATACAAGCAGCCATATTTGGATGGGTTCCTGTATTATTGTGGATTATTATCGGTGGAATTTTCTTTGGAGCTGTACAAGATTTCTCTGCTATACTTGTATCTATTAGACATAAGGGTCAATCATTAGGAGAAGTAATAGAAGAGAATGTAAGTCACAGATGTAAGGTATTATTCAGTATATTTGCATGGTTAGTATTATTATTAGTTGTAGCAGCTTTTGCTGATATAGTGGCTAGCTCATTTAATGGATTCAGCGTAAAAGATGGTCAAACAGTACTAAATTCTGCTAATGGTTCTGTTGCTACTGCTTCTTTATTATTTATACCACTTGCTGTGGTATTCGGGTATTTGGTGTACAGAAGAAATGCACCACTAATTGTATCTACGATAGCTGGTGTAGTATTACTAGCATTATGTATTACAATTGGAATATATGTACCGATTCATTTAAGTAAAAATATATGGTTAGGATTTATATTTGTATATATAGTAGTTGCATCTGTCACTCCTGTATGGATATTGTTGCAACCAAGGGATTATTTGAATAGTTTTCTATTGTATTTTATGATGATAGCAGCACTAATCGGTATAGTTGGTACTAATCCAACTGTTAACATTCCAGCTACTGTTGGATTAACAGCTAATGGACAACCAATATTCCCATTCTTATTTATCACAGTTGCCTGTGGAGCTATTTCTGGATTTCATAGTATAGTTGGTTCTGGAACAACTTCAAAACAATTGGATAATGAAAAAGATGCCAAAATGATTGGTTATGGTGGAATGCTTATAGAATGTGTATTGGCTGTAATATCATTGATTTGTATCTCTTCGATAGGATTTGCTGGAGCAAAAGGAATGGCACCTCCTGTAGTATTTGCAAGTGCAATAAAGGTATTTTTTATTAATTTGGGATTTGGTGAAGCAGCAGCATCTGTTACTTATACAGTAATTTTACTTGCTATATCTGCATTTGCGTTGACATCACTAGATACTGCTACAAGACTTGCACGTTTCATATTCCAAGAATTATTTACAGAGGGTGGAAAGCAAACAAGTAAAAATCCTCTTACTAACATGTATGTCTCTACAATTATTACAGTTGCAATTGGTGGAGTGTTGTGTCTTGCAGGATATCAAAAGATATGGCCTATATTTGGGGCATGTAACCAATTAGTTGCTGTACCAGCATTTTTAGCTGTATCTGTATGGCTTGCTAGAAAAGGTAGAAATAATAAGATGTTTTATTTCCCTATGGTATTCATGCTAGCAGCATGTTTGATTTCACTAGTAATGACATTTAGATTAAATATATCTATACTTGCTGCTGGAAAAGGAAATATGATGGTTCAAGGATTACAATGTATTGTTATAGTTCCTATATTCATTCTTGCTATATTCTTAGTATGGGAAGGAGTAAGTTGCCTAATTAAAATTAGCAAAGAAGGACCATCAAAGTTAGGGACTTCACCTGCTGGTGGAAAATAAGGATTGATTTAAAAGATTAATAAAAAATAAATTATATTTTGTGGAAACTAGCCTGTTAGTGGGTTAGTTTCTTCATTTTTTGTATAAATTGCAAATATATGATATAAACGGAGTTTTGCAGTTAAAAAGAATAAAATTTTTCTATTTTCATATTCGAGTAATTGATTAAAAAAAGTCCGTCGATCTAAATCCTTAATATATTGGGGTTTTCAATGCAAAAGAAAGAAAAAATTGAAAAAAATTTAGCTTTTGATATGCATTTCTGATCAAAAAGTCCGTCGATTCAAAACCACATTTTTCGAGGTACCTATAATATGCGTAAATCTTAGGGATATAGCCATTTTTAGTGATTAGCTTACAAAAACATCGACGGACTTTTTATGTAAATTCTTGACAAATTTCCAGATTTTTGCTATTATGGAATTATAAAACTGTGATTTTGCAGTTATTTAACCTTTCCTATTGAGGGATTGATACCCATTGCACAAGCGGAGCCTATCTCCGCTTGACATCCTCCTATTTAACCTTTCCTATTGAGGGATTGATACAATGCCGCAACATTCACTACCGCAGTAGTGAATTTCATTTAACCTTTCCTATTGAGGGATTGATACCTGTCTACTAACCCTTCTATTATTTTTTTCATTTCCATTTAACCTTTCCTATTGAGGGATTGATACGTAATAGTAGAAAGCACATACTATTATTATTATAAATTTAACCTTTCCTATTGAGGGATTGATACCTAATATCACTTTAATTAT
>JAITPM010000092.1 GCA_031289425.1 Fusobacteriaceae bacterium | reverse complement strand
GGAATAAATGGCATTCCATCATAGAGGCTACGCACCCTTGTAAACCTTAAATATGCACAAACTTTATCCATTCCAACTGTTGCAAGTAATAACCCCAAAAAAGCACTTATTAACCCTTTAGTTATGGATTTTCCTGATATGGATATTATTACAGACAAGCCAAATACAGCCAATGTAAAATATTCACCGGGTCCAAATTTTAGAGCCATTGTAGAAATGATGGGTGATAAGAATGTCATAAGTACAGCACCTAATATACCGCCAATAAAAGAAGAAAACAGCGCAATAGAAAGAGCTCTTCCGGCTTCACCCTTTTGTCCCATGGGATACCCATCAAACACTGTAGCCGCTGCTGCCGGAGTCCCCGGAGTACGTATCAAAATAGCAGATATTGATCCACCATACATTCCACCACAGAAGATTCCAAGTAACAATCCCACAGATGGGATTAAATCCATTCCATATGTAAAGGGAATTAAAAGTGCGATTCCCATAGTAGAGGTAAGTCCAGGTATAGACCCTATAAGTACTCCACCTATAGCACCAAGGAATATCATTCCTATTACTTGTGGTTCGAATATTACATTTCCATAACTACTTAATAGTAATGACCAATTCATAATACGAAATCTCCTCCTCTAAAAATTGATAATACTGCTCAATATCCCAAGAGGCATCTCTATTCCCAATATAATTTTAAATGCCAGAAATATACCTGTCCCTGAAAATATTGCAATAGCTGTCATTATTTTATAATTTTTTAATTGCAATAAATACATAAATGCAAATAATGCCAATGGAGTTACTATTAAAAATCCCAATGTTTTCCAAAGAGCTAGATATAAAACTATAATAATAATTCCAGCTAAGACTCTTTGCATTCCTTTGTCCCGTAAACTAATGGTAGGAGCAGGGCTTTTATCTTTACTTACCAAAGATTGATAGATAAGTACAATAGAACATATCAGAAGTCCAGATGCCAAATATCTTGGAAAAAATTCCGGTCCAACAGCAACATTTTTAAATTGTTTAAAGGTAAAGGTTACAGCTATCACGTAAATAGAGATAGCCAAAAAAATAAGTGCTCCAATAATATTGGCTTTTCTCATATAATCACATCCCCTTAATTTTGAAATCGTTTTTTTATAAGAGGGGGATTATCCCCCTCGCATATGAATTTATATTTATTTTACTTCGTCCAACAAATGAGTTTCTTCTAATGTTTTAGTAACTGCTTCAAAATTATCTTTTAAAAATTTAGCAAAATCATCAGGCCCTAGATATCTCACGTCAAGATTTAAAGCTTTTGCAGTTTTTAAAAATTCTTCATTTTTACTTGCTTTTTCAAAAGCATCAACTATTATTTTTACTATAGCAGGATCTACTCCCTTAGGTAATGCGATTCCTCTCCAAGTATAATAAGTAATATCAAAGCCTTGTTCTTTGAATGTAGGTATATTTGGATATAATTCAGCTTTTTTATCATCCATTATTCCAAGAACCTTTACTTTACCAGCATCCAATTGACTCTTTACTTCAGCTAACGATACAGAAACAGCTTGGATATGTCCACCAGCTAAGGCAGTCACAGCATTTGCAGCCCCTTCAAACGGAATATGTTTTACTTTTATTCCAGTAGCATTTGCAAGAAGTCCAGCACCTATATGCCATACAGACCCAGGAGCAGAATTTCCTATTGATATTTCATCAGGATGTGCCTTTGCATATTCTACGAATTCAGCAATCGTATTGTAAGGTGCATCTGCTTTTACAGTTAATGTAGCAGCATCAGCATTTAAAAGACAAACTGGTGTATAATCAGCATAAGTAAAATCTATTAATCCTTGTTGAGGTAATGAATTTATTTCGAATGTAATCATTCCAAGAGTATATCCATCAGGTTTTGCATCTTTTATAGCTGCATGCCCAATAGCTCCTGCTCCGCCTGTTTTATTTTCTACAGCTAAAGTTACACCCAAGTCCTTTTCCACAGCAGCAGAAATTGCACGCAATACTGCATCAGTGCCCCCACCAGCACCCCAAGGGCAGAATACTTTGATTGTTTTATTTGGGTATTTGTCTGCACCAAATAAATTAAAATTAAATGAAAATAACATTGCCAATAAACCAAGTACTAAAGTTTTCAAAATACTTTTTTTCATAATCCCTGATACCTCCATTATTATTTTATATTTTTTATATTACATGTGGAACGCTTCCACATAAATAAACAAAATTATTTTATAAGATTTTCAAATAAAACTACATCTATGTATTTTTTTTGCTCTTCACTTACCGTTGTAAAGGGTTTTCTTGGACTACCGGCATCTATTCCTTGAGTAGTAAGAACATATTTGATGCTGGATATTAATCCTACATTGCATAATGCCTCCATAATATTATTAGCCTTATGTTGTAATTCTATTGCTTTTTCTATTTGCTTGTCATTAAAAGCATCAAATATTTTTTTATAATGAGGCAACATAAAATTAAATGTACTACCTATAGAGCCAATACAGCCATAGGCCATGCATGCTACCATTGTTTCATCAAATCCATTCCAAATTTTTAATTTTGGATTTAGTACCATGAACCGTTCCATCTGATAAACTACTTGGTTAGTGTGTTTTAGGCCTTCTATTGCATCACTTTTAAATAATTCAACATAATTAGGATCCTTTAGGTCGAATTCTCTTTTTGTATTTCCGGGAAAATTATACACGATTACGGGCATATTTACTGCACTGGAAATTTCATAGTAATAATCACATATTTCTTTGCTCGTATACCCATAATAAAGTGGAGGCGTAGCTGCTATACTGCTGAATTTATATTTTTTAGCAGTCTTTGCAAATTCTATTGCTTCCTTTGTAGATAGTGCTCCCACGTGAGCTATTAAATCTGTTTTATTGTTAAATGAAGATGCTATCTCAAATGTCTCTATTCTTTCCTCATGGGAGAGTAAAAAGCATTCTGCACTGCTCCCACCTATAAAGAATCCTGATGCTCCTTCTGTTAAATTTCTTTCAATTAAATTTTTTAGTACTTGAGCATTTATTTTGTCGTCAGATGTAAAAGGAGTTATGGAAGCCGCATATATTCCATGATTAGAAGCCATACTATATCACCTCTTTAATTATTTCAATTCTGTAGGTTTTAAATTGTCCATATCATCAAATGCTTGATTTTCTCCGCCCATTGCCCAGATAAATGTATAGTTGGATGTTCCAGCCCCTGAATGTATACTCCAAGACGGACTTATCACTGCTTCTTCGTTTTGCATAATAATAGGTCTTATTTCTTGCGGTTCTCCCATAAGGTGCACGACTATATTATCCTGTGGCACCTCAAAATACATGTATACTTCCATACGTCTCTCATGAGTATGACAAGGCATAGAATTCCATACACTTCCTTTTTCAAGAACAGTCATTCCCATTGATAACTGGCATGTTTTTAATACATCAGGATGTATAAATTGATTTATCGTTCTTTTATTGGCATTCTCTACTCCACCCAAATCTCTCTTAGCCGCATCTTTTATCGAAATAAAAGTAGTTTTGTAAGAAGTATGTGCCGGAGCACTCACCATATAAAATTTTGCTGGATTTTTAATATCATTACACGAAAAATAAACTTTCATTGCTCCTTTTGTTATATAGAGGCAATCTTTGTAATCAAGGTTAAAAACTTCTTCATCAACTTCTATTTTTCCGGAGCCTCCAATATTAAAGATCCCTATTTCTCTCCTTTCCAGAAAGAAATGAGTCCCAAAGTTTTTCCAACAATCAAACCCCTTTTCGATAAATATTTTTTCTGTTGTAGGCATACATCCCAATGTTACCATACGATCCACATGTGAATATATTGCTTTTATTTCATTTTCTACATAAAGGTTTTGAATTAAAAACTCATTTCTCAATTCATCTGTAGTGTAACGTTTTACATCTCTTTGGTTAACCGAATATCTTATATCCATTTAATACCTCCAATAAAAAACTTCTAAATATATAATATTGCTAAAAATCAATTGTGTATGAAGTATTCATTGTATACATATTATACAAATTACATTCAATATAATTTTACAACTTTTTTTATATTATGTCAATATATAAAAATTAAATGATTAACACAATACATTTCGCTTTAAAAAAGAACATAATATAAAAAAATAGGGGTGACCCTATTTTTTATTTATAATAATTATCCCCAAGGACACCAATATAAGTGCCATTAATGAAAAAACATTGAATGCTTGCTTCAATTCCCCCAATACAATGCCGGAAAGAATAAACCCGCATGTTGGAGTAAGAAACCCATATACAGATACCTTTGATACAGGATTGTACTTTAAAAGAACAGCCCATCCTGTATAAGCAATAGCAGATAAAAGTCCTAAATATGAGTATAAATATATTGATGACATAGTGGAGAAATGTATCCCACCACCAAAAATATATCCCACTACTATGAGGACTGCTCCGCCTATTACAAACTGATACCCACTGATAAGTATAGGGTTTTCGTCTTTATTATATATTTTTATAAGATTCGAAGAAAACCCATAGGCAACTCCGGATAAAAAGAGCATCCCCTCTCCTAAAAACGAAATTCCGCTTTCTATGGAGTTACCATTTAAATTTATAATTACCACCCCTAAAAATCCCATGATACTTCCTATTATTTTCCTTTTGGATAATTTCTCCAAATGAAATACTAGGCTTGCAAGAATAATTGATATGGATACATTTAGAGCAGATATGATAGACCCTTTTACCCCTGCTGTATGAGCAATACCAACATAAAAGCAAAAATATTGCAGTATAGTCTGAAATATTGACACTTTCATTATCATTCCGATATTTTCTTTGGATGGTATCAATATTTTTTTACTCATAACACTCCCAAATAAAATAGTAAGAATTCCTGCCAATAAAAATCTATATCCAGCAAATACTATCTGAGAAAATGTATCATTAGGTGAAATAGAAAATATTTTATACCCAATTTTTATAGCAGGAAATGCACTTCCCCATAATATACAACACATTGATGCTATTAAAAATATAATTACCGGATTGGTCATTTTTTTATTCTTATCATCTTTTTCCACTTGTTCCCCCATTTATATACTACCTTCTTTTCATAAAAATATCTGCTATCGGTGAATCCTTAGGTAATATCAATGTATTTGCTTTACCAGTGGATTTCATAGAATTTCTTGCTGCTTCCAATGCCCTCATATATGAGTAAAATTCTTGTCTGCTATTGTCAGAATAAGCTGCTGCTATGATTTGCATATATTCCCTTTCACCTTCAGCTATAATTGATGCTGCTTTTGCTGTCGCATCAGAAATCCTTATATTTATTTCTCTTTCAGTAGAATTTTCTATGACTCTAGCTTCCGATGCTCCTTCAGCAGTGTATGTAGTGGCTATCTTTGCTCTTTCAGAAATCATACGGTCATATACTGCAGCCTTATTGTCAGCCGGAAGATCCAGTCTTTTTGTTTCTACTGACAATATCTTTATCCCGTATTCTTTTGCACCATCACTTATATTTTTTTCTATTGCATCTTGTAGTGCCCCATCTCTAGAATTTATTACATCATTTTGATCCATACTACTGATGACAGTTTTTACTGAATTATAGACAATAACTTCTATTCTTCTCTCGGCATCACTTATAAAAGCAGATAAATTTAAGCTTTTGGCAAATTTTTGAGGGTCTTCTATTCTCCAAAGTATATAACTATCTGTAATCATTGTCTTTTTATCCTTTGTAATAACATCTGATGTAGCTAAATCGTATAGCAAAATCTCTTTAGGAAGTTTTCCTGTATTTTGAATAAATGGAACCTTGAAAGATATTCCAGGAACTGCAATTACATTTGTTACTTCTCCCATTTGTATTATTAAAGTGTATTCATTTTCTTTTGTTATTACTACAGAAGTGAATGATATAAAAATCATAATAATTATTAATGCAACTAATCCAATAACTATATTTGTCATTTTTTTCATACTATTCACCTTCCTTTGTAAAAGAATCAAGCGGTAATATAGTTTCTGTTTTCCCGGTTCCATCTATTATAACCTTTAGATTTGGTAATACCTCTTCCATTGTCTCATAGAACATTCTTTCTTTGGTCATTTGTGGATTCTTTAAATACTCCTCATATGTAGCATTAAATCTTGCTACTTGTGCGTTGGCTTCATTTACTCTTTTGGCTTTTGTAGTTTCTGCCTCTTGCAAAATTTTATCTATTTCAGCCAAAGCTTCAGGTAATTTGGCATTTCTATATTTGTTAGCATTATTAATAGCAGTTTCTTTACTTTGCTTTGCTGTTTCTACATTTTTGAAAGCTTCCATTACTTCTAAAGTAGGAGGAGAAGCATCTTGAATAGTAATATTTATTAGTTGTAATCCCAAATCGTACTCATCCAATTTTTTTAAGATTGCATCTTTTATAGCCAATTGAATTTGATTTTTCCCTGTTGTAAGGACTTCATCAATATCATTACTTCCTATTACGGATCTAATATATCCCTGAGCAATATTTTTAAGTATAAGTACAGGTTTCTGTGATGCGTATAGAGCCTTTACCGGGTCAGATACTCTATATTCTACATAAAAATCTACATTTACAAAATTATAATCTCTTGTTATCATCAGGGATTCTTCTTCTCTAGAAGCATTATCCTTTTCATTGTATCCGATAGAGAACCCATTTATTGTAGTATCTACTTTTTGTATTTTTTGAATAACCGGAATTTTAAAATGTAATCCCGGTTGAGTAATCGGCTTAGCCACTCCAAATGTGCTTAAGACTGCCTGTTCTTGCTCTTCTATTTGATAAAATGAGTCAAAGCCCAAAATTGCTACTATCAAAATAAATATTACCAGAAAAATAGATTTGCTGAATTTAGGTGCTATCTCATTAATTATATCAGCGAATGGTCTTGTTGCTCTTTTCATTAATTTACCTCCTTAAGGTTATGTATAAAATATTAAATTTAATCCTTCAATTAATCACTATCAAGTTAAATTATACCACATCTCATTTTAAATGTCTAAAATCCATTTAAAATTTATAAAATTGGAATTTACTATATTATTTAACATGTAAAATATTTAGTGTTGATAAAAGAATATAATTATGTTGTAATTTCATAATAATTGGGGTTCCACCTTTGAAGGATTGTCTCAACCTTAATAAAAAATCTGATTTCCCAGTATTTTTAACATAATTAATATATATATAAATTTTCCTTAATGCACTTAATAGGTCTAATATTTATATTATAAAGAAAAATAAATTCAAGAAAAAAGTTCGCTAATTTTCATTGTTTTAGAAGATTTTTTTCTTGATTCTCATTCGATTAATTGTTAAACTCGAGGTTACAAATAAAAAATTATGATAAAAAATAAATGTTTGATTTCACCATTACACTTTAGCAAAATAGAGAGAGCAAGCATTTATTGATTGGATTAAATATCGACGATATTTTAAATTCCAAGATTATTTTATCCTTAATTTTTAAAACATCAATTAACATTTCTTCAAAATCACAGAATTCATTCCCTATCAAATATAAAGAAAATAGCTTTAAAAATTATCTAAAAAAATATTGACAAACAAACTATTGTAATCATATAAAATACAATTGTTTTATTTATAATTTTAATCATCGTGGTTGACATGTTTCATCGCTTCGTCAAACGCCTTATCAAAATCATCTTTTCTATAAATAAGTTTAGAGTTTGTATAAGAGAACATATTGTATTCTATCGAATTATATTCACCAGCAGATACGGAAATGTATCCTTCCGCTCCAAGAAATTTACCACCTAATGAACCTTTACCATCTTTAATAATATTAATTCCACCCATCACATTATCAGGAATTAGATCAGCTAAATTCCCGGCTCTAGTGGCTTTAACAGCAGTTTTTAATGCTTCAGATATGTTTATGCCAGCACCATGTGCAGCTCCTGTTCCAGCTAATCCTTCTACTTCTTGTATACGATACAAACCTCCTGCTACACCCCCGGACACACCTTCTTGTTTACCAATTCCTCCTTCATAATCTATTGTTATACCCCAATCAAATTCTTTCTTCTCAGTGTTCCATACTAAAATTAATGAAATTCCCCCACTTAGAAAGCCACCTTGCTTACTATCTATTTGCTTTTTTACTCCATAT
>JAITPM010000002.1 GCA_031289425.1 Fusobacteriaceae bacterium | reverse complement strand
AAAAAATTAATTTTTTTAAGGTATCAAAAGAGGCTATCAATCAAGCTCTTCCCGTATTAGGAATATTAATGGGTGTCGGAATGTTTATTCAAGTTATGACTTTGACCGGAGTCAGAGGTTTTATAGTTGTAAAGAGTTTAAGCATGCCATCAGTATTAGTGTACATAGCTTTGGCTATAACTATTCCATTATTCGGTGCAGTATCATCTTTTGGAGCGGCATCAGTATTAGGAGTACCATTTTTAATGGTTTTTTTGGCCAAAAATCAAATTATTACTGCTTCTGCAATATCATTAATTGCTTCTCTTGGAGATTTGATGCCTCCGACTGCACTGGCTGGAATATTTGCTGCTCAAGTAGTCGGGATGAAAGAGTACACACCGATTTTAAAAAAATCAATGGTCCCAGCTGTTTTTATTATAGTTTACTCTGTAATTATAATAATTTTTTCTAATCAATTGGGTTCTATTATATATTAGGAAGGTGATAAGATTATGTTATATATATATTTGGCTATAGCGACTTATGTGCTCATTATGGTAGTTTTAAATCTTTTGTCTGAAAAAAATCTAATGAAACAATTTAATGCTGCTCTTGTAATAATTCCATTGATATTGAGAATACTTTTGATAAAATAGGAGGGAGAAGTGAAAGGAAATAAAATTACAGGAATATTTTTGATTTTTCTCTCTCTAGGTATAGCTTTTTTTGCAGGAAGGGAATTTTTAAAAATGAGAGAACCAGAAACAATAGTAGAAGGTGAGGGAGTTACATCTATTCAGAGACTTAGTGATTATCTGCCTGCATTGAAAGGAACTTCTGGAGATAGTGAAATTTATGTAATAAAAGGGAAAGAAGACGGAGGTAGTGTTTTAGTTCTTGGATCAACACATGGGAATGAGCCTTCTGGTCTAATGGCAGCAGTTTTGCTTATTGAAAATGTAAAAGTAGATAAAGGCACTTTATATGTGATACCGAGAACTAATGGGAGCGGACTTACACATAATGACCCACAGGAAGGAGCTCCACAACGATACCATATAAAGACTCCTTATGGAGAAAGATGGTTCCGATATGGATCTCGTGCTACGAATCCGTTGGATCAATGGCCTGACCCGGATGTCTATATTCACGCAACTTCCGGTCAACATCTTTCAGGAAATGAGACAAGAAATATAAACAGAGCATATCCAGGAAGAAAGGATGGTACTTTCACAGAAAAAATGGCGTATGCAGTTACAGAATTTATAAAAGTCAATAAAGTCGATCTCACTATTGATTTGCATGAAGCATCACCGGAATACCCTGTTATAAATGCCATAGTATCTCATGAAAATGCGATGCCTATTGCTTCTGAAGTTGTAATGAATCTCGAATTTGAAGATATATCAATTGGGCTAGAGCAATCTCCTGTATCTTTGCACGGCCTTACACATAGAGAACTGGGAGATTACACTGATACATATGCTGTACTGATGGAGACTGCTAATGCTTCTCAAGGTAGGCTTAGAGGTAGAACAGATGAGGCTTTGGCGCTTACAGGAAAGGATCCAACATATGTAGCAGCACAAAAATTGGGAAGGTTATTTGTTCCATTTGATGAGAGTGGTCATCCTTTAGAAGAAAGAGTAGGTAGACATCTGGCGGGAGTTGCTCAATTTGTTATTGTTATGGGAGAAAATGAACCGGATAAAAAAGTAGAGATAACGGGAATTCCCACTTATGAAGAACTTATGAATAATGGTATCGGAAATTATTTAAAAGAAATAAATAATTAAAAATATATTATTTGATGAACAAGATTTTATTTATAAAGAACATAAAATATAAAATCATAGAATACGGTGAAATATGAAAAAAAAATTGCTTATTATATATTTTTTTGTAAATATAATAACTGTTTTTTCTATGAATACTGAAAAAATAGAATATTTTATTATCGGGAATGGAAATCCTAAAATAGTTATTACTGCCGGAATCCATGGTAATGAAATTTCAGGTATAATCAAAGTAAAAGAATTAAAAAAGTATACTCCTAAAAATGGGAGTATACTTTTAATACCCGAGGCAAACAAAGAAGCTATACAAAATAATACGAGAACAGAATATTACATGGATGATTTAAATAGAGTATTTTTTAAAAAAGGTGATAATAGAGCACATAAAAAAGCTCGAGAGATAGTAAAAATAATAAAAAATTATAACCCAATTCTAATTTTGGATTTACATGAATCTCCTCATAATTATGATGAAAATAAAGATCCGAATTTGTATATGGGAAATACTGTCATCTTTAATGAAAACATGCCAAGTGATTTTCATATACTCACATTGGATATAGTAAATCTGGGATTTACTCCAATAGTATCTTCTATGGATGGGACATTTAATAAAGAAATTTCTGATAATCTACATATTCCTGTTTTGACTATAGAACTTTCAAAAGATGAAAGTCTCTCTGAAAGAAGTGATAAATTGGACTTAATCTTAAATTCGGTATATGATTATCTGGAGATAAAATAAATGGAAAGATTAATTTTTATATTATTTATTATTTATATGATTTATATAATATTTGAAAAATTAATATTGATTAAAAATAGAAAAAAATTAAAATATGTTATTCATGTAAATGGAATAAGAGGTAAATCTACAGTTTGCAGATTACTTGATGCGGGATTGCGAGCCGGTGGTTATAAGGTATTTACTAAAGTTACAGGAACATCTCCGAGAATTATAGATACAGACTTTGGAGAAAAGATAATAAACAGACAGGGAAAAGCTAATATAATAGAGCAAATTAAAACAATTAATTGGGCTGTTAGAAGTGGTGCAGAAATTTTGATAATTGAGTGTATGGCTATTAATCCAAAATTACAATATATTTGTGAGCATAAAATTTTAAAATCAGATATTTCTGTCATAACAAATGTTCGTTATGACCATTTGGATGTTATGGGAAATGAGTTGGACAGTATAGCAGAATCTTTATCCAATAGTATTCCCAGAAATGGGATATTGTTTACTTTATCTGATAAATATTTTGATTTTTTCAAAAAAAAAGCTGATAAATTAGATACTAATATATGTTTAGTAGAATGTAATCCAAAATATATAAAAAAATATGAAAAAATAGATTTTTATGAAAATGTTGCTATCTCTTTAGAAATTTGCAAATATTTAGGTGTAGATAACGACATAGCATTTAATGGAATGAAGACTTATAAAAGAGACCCCGGAACTTTACAGGTCATAAAAATTATAAATAAGGCTAATAGTAATATATTTTTTATAAATGCCATGGCTGCTAATGACCCGGATTCTACCAAAATTATTATAAATCGATTATCTGAAAAGAAAATATTGAATAATAAAAAATATCTCCTTATAAATAATAGAAAAGATAGGATTAACCGCAGTGAGCAATATATAAATTTTGTATTGGAACATAAAGATATTTTTTCTAAAATATTGATATCCGGCGAAATCAAGAATTTATTTTATAATCAATTAATCAATAATAATATAGATAAAAATAATGTTTTGACAATAAAAGATGAAAACACTTTGGACGATTTAATCAATAATATCAATGAAGATTTAGATATTATTGCTGTTGGCAATATTTATGGATATGGTGAAAAGATTTTAAATTATTTCTTAGAATATGGGGATATTTTTAATGTATAATAATATTATTATATTAGGTATTGTTTTGAGCATATTTTTCTCAGAATTGACCGGAATTTCTCCCGGTGGGGTTATAGTACCGGCTTATTTTGCTATTTATTTGGATAACCCAAAAAAAATATTAGTCACAATTTTAGTGAGTATTTTTATTTATTTTATTGTTAAATTAATTTCAAATTTTGCTATTATATACGGTAAAAGAAAATTTGCACTCTGTATGTTACTGGGATTTGTATTGAGATATATATTAAAATCTTTAAATATTTTTTTTATAAGTGAGTATGATATCTATTTTTTCAATGATACGATTATCGGAAGCATCATTCCGGGTATATTAGCAAATGATATTGATAAAAATGGCCTGATCTACCCTCTATCTTCTCTTGTCATTTTATCTATTTTTATAAAATCAATCGTTGAAATCTTTATATAAGTTGGGGTAATTATCTATGAAAAGAAATAAATTGTACTTTATAATTTTTGCAATTATTTTTATATTTATACAATATATTATAAAACCTAAATTTTCCAGAAAAGAAAATATATATTATGAGGAAATGATTTTGGCTTATAAAAAAATGCATAATATAATAGAGGTTATAAAAGAAGAAAGGTTAAATGCCGGAATAACAATTGATAAAACTATAGATATAAATAATACCGGTATCGTAGGAGACGAATGGAGCGATATCACAACTACTTTAGGAGATTTACCTGCTAAAAGGACAACTACAAATCCAGATTTTGCTGCAATATTTGTAAAAATATTCAAAGAATTAAAATTGAAGAAAGGCGATATTGTCGCTGCTAATCTGTCTAGTTCTTTTCCGGCATTAAATTTTGCATTGATATCAGCATTGGATACTCTGGGATTGAAAGGGGTGATAGTTAACTCTGTTGGTGCATCTATGTTTGGAGGTAATTTAGTAGAATTTACATATCTCGATATGGAAAACGCACTCTATTCCAAGAATATAATAAAAAATAAAAGTATAGGATATTCTTTGGGTGGAGTAGGCGATATAGGAAAAGAATTTGAAAAAGATGTAAAATTAAAAATAATAGAAAAAAATAAAAAATATAATATAAAATTTTTTTATGAAGAAGATTTTAATGAAAGTTTGAATGAGAGATATGATTTTTATAAATCCAAGGGAAACATTAAAGCCTTTATAAATATAGGTGGAAATCTATTAGCAACAGGTGGTAAATATTTTGAAATAGATAATTCACATATTTTATTGGATAAAAATACAGATGTTGATGATGGATTAGTTGGTAAATTTTTATCAGACAACATACCGGTTTTGTACTTACTAAATATAAAAAATATATGCATATATTTTAATTTAAGTTATGACCCGTATCCAATGCCCAAAATGGGAACATCTGATATCTATTATGAAAACACTAAAGATAAATTTTCAAATTTTTTGATAATAGGATTGTTTATTATTTTTATAATTATTTTAAAATATAAAAAAAATATACATAAAAAATTAATATAAATTATTTTGTAAATTATGTTTTATAAAATAATAAAGCGGGAAAAGTCTTTGTAAAACAACTTTACCCGCTTTAATTTATGGTTTTATGATTAAATCTGATAACATCTGCTTTTCTACGATAGAATACATGTCTATTGTCTTTCCTACAGACAATTTTTCTTTTAATACATAAAAATCTAACGATAGGTCACAAGAAAATATTTCTACTCCCTTTTTTTCCAATTGTTTCAAGTCAGATAAATATTCAGAACCTTTACATGCCAATTTTACTCCGCTACTGTAAAGAATTATTGTTTTTGGAAGATTTTCCATATTGTTTAATGATACTAAAAAATTTTTCATAAGTATCCGACCTAGATTTGCTTCGTTATGTCCTATTGTATCTGTACTTATTACAACTATTATTACTTTTTTCTTATAATTTTGTAATCCTGTAATATTATTGTATGCAGAAATTTTGGGATAATCATCCTTCTCCATTTCTGTGACAGATAAGGATTGTCCTTTATAGTAAAATTCAACTGCAAAATCATTTTCGCTTTTTTCACTCTCTACCTTAATTTTCGATTGATCAGCCATTTTTAATACCCCCTATAGTTATCATAAATTTATCTAAGAAAATATATATTATATGATTTTACTAAGAAAGTATAAAATATTTTATTAAAAATATTATTGTCAGAACATACATCAACGGGCTAATTTTCTTTTCTTTAGCTTTTCCTGTTAAGACATTTATCAATACATAAGATATAATTCCAAAAGCTATTCCTTCAGAGATACTATAAGCAAACGGCATTGCTATAATACAAATATATGCGGGGATAGTTTCTGAATAATCTTTGAAATCAATTTTTGCAATTGATGTAAACATGAAAAATCCTACTACAATCAAAGCAGGTGCAGTAGCAAAAGCCGGGACAGATAAAAATATTGGTGCAAAAAATAATGATAATAAAAATAATATTGCAGTAACAAAAGCAGTCAGACCTGTTCGTCCTCCTTCAGACACTCCTGATGCACTTTCAACATAGGTCGTAACTGTAGAGGTACCTAATATTGCTCCGGCACTGGTACCAATGGCATCAGCTAGTAATGCGCCTTTTATTCTAGGCAATTTGTTATTTTCATCAAGCATATCAGCTTTGGAAGCTACTCCTATTAATGTGCCCAAAGTATCGAATAAATCTACAAATAAGAAAGCAAATACGACTACTACAAATTCTATAGATGCTATACCATCAAATTGTAGTGCACCAAGTGTTGGTCGTATACTAGGGATACTGCCAAATTGTGAAAAACTTGGAATCAAAGAAAACATTCCCAATCCAGGATTTGGTACATATAAACCTATTTTTTGGCATATGATACCCAATATCCAAGTAGCTAATATTCCGAAAAGTACTCCGCCTTTGACATTTTTTATAAGTAATATTGCAGTTAAAACTACTCCAATCATAGTTAAGATTACTCCAATCCCAACACTATTAAAGGAACCATTTGCAACAGAAGATTTAAATGAAAATAGAGCGACTTTAGTATTTGGATTCCCAATCACTATATTGGCTCCTTGCAATCCAATAAAAGCTATGAATAATCCAATACCTACAGAAACTGCATATTTCAAATTTATAGGAATCGTATTAAATATGGCTTCTCTTACATTTGTAAGAGATAAAATTATAAAAATAATTCCTTCTACAAATACTGCTGCTAATGCAACTTGCCAACTATACCCCAATTGACCTACTACAGTATAAGCAAAATATGCATTCAATCCCATACCCGGTGCCAGTGCAAAGGGGTAATTTGCCATTAAAGCCATCAAAATCGTAGCAAATGCCGAACCTACAGCGGTTGCTGTAAATACTGCTCCTGCATCCATTCCGGCATCTTTTAATATATTTGGATTAACGGCCAAAATATATGCCATTGTCATAAAAGTAGTAATACCGGCTATCACTTCTGTTCTAATATTTGTTTTTCTTTCTTTCAAATGAAAAAATTTTTCTAACATTTTCTCCTCCTAATAAACGCTATTGCTCAAATTTACATAAAAAATTTATTGCTGTATGTTTTATAAAAATTTTATTTTTTATCATAATATTATATCAGATTTTTATGTCAGATACATTAATTATTTAAAAAGAGTTCTATTTTTAATATTTTTTTTAATAAAAAATGATTTGTGCTAAGGCTCATGATTTAAGATAAATTTTGAAAATTATAAAATTTATGTTATCATATTAGATAAGAAATAAAATATATTGCGATTAATTTTATAAAATTTGAAGGAGGCAGGTATATATGGAGTATTGCTCTATAGAAGTATTAAAGCAAATAGCCCATAGCATGGTCGTTCATTTTGGAAATAATTGTGAAGTTTTAATTCATGATTTAGAAAATAATAATTTTCAAAATAATATTATCTATTTTGAAAATATTCATACCGGCAATAGGCAGATCGGGGATAACTCTTATCAAGTGATATTAGAATCACTAAACAAGAATATAAACGAAATAAAAGATAACTTAGGTTATTTGGTAAAAACCAAAGATGGAAGAATTTTAAAATCCAGCAATCTATATTTTTGTGATGAAAAAAAAGAAAAAATTAAATATGTTCTATCCATAAATTATGATATCACTAGTTTTTTGACTATAGACAATGCGATTAAGTCTCTTATCAAGACCCCAGAAGAAAATAATCATAAACCTATTGATGCTCCAAAGAATGTAAACAACCTATTGGATGAGCTTCTAGCGAGTGCAATCGCCCTCATTGGAAAGCCTGTGGCACTGATGACAAAAGAAGAAAAAATAACTGCTATAAAATATTTAAACTCTGCCGGGATATTTTTAATTACAAAATCAGGTGATAAGGTATCTAAATTTTTTAATATATCCAAATATACTCTTTACAGTTACATTGATGTAAATAAGTAAAATATAAATAAATTTAAAAAATTTTTTAAAATGTCTTGATTATATGTTAGATTTAAGGTATAATTCGGATTGAGGTTCATATTGTTAGATTTTAATAAATTGTTAGGTGATACTTCTATAGCTTTATTGAATTCTTCAAGATTGAAACTGGAATTATTTATAATTTTGGAGGTAAGAATGTTAAAAGGTGCAGTAAAATGGTTTAACAAGGACAAAGGTTTTGGTTTTATTACTGGAGAAGACGGAAAAGATTATTTCGTTCATTTTTCTGGCATTACTGGTGAAGGATTTAAGACTCTAGAAGAAGGTCAAAGTGTTACTTTCAACGTAACTGATGGTCAAAAAGGACCTATGGCTACTGAAGTAACAGTTGCTTAATGTATCAAATCTAACAAAACACTTTTGAATGTTTTGCGCACCACGATTGCGAAGGTTGTGGTGCATTTTTTTTATAGGAGGGGAATTGATATTATGGAAATTTCAAATATTGATTTTTTATATGATAATGAAAAGAATTTATCTATCATAAATGAATGGTTCAAAAATTTTTATTCCATTGGAACAGATGAATCTGGTGGCGTGACTAGATTGGGATATACTAAAAACGAGGATATAATGCACGGGTCTTTAAGGAATTTAGCTAGATCTATCGGATTGAAATATTCGTCTGATGAAGTGGGAAATACATATGTATATCAAGATGATTATGAAGATTGCTATATGATTGCCTCTCATTTGGATTCAGTAATAAATGGTGGTAGATATGACGGTGTTGCCGGTATCGTTGCGGGACTTTTAATTTTAAAATGGATTAAGGAAAATAATATAAAAATACCAGTGAAATTATGTGCTTTCCGGTGTGAAGAATCCAGTATGTATGGAATTGCCACAGTTGGCAGTGCGCTGGTGACTCATAAAATAACACATGAAAAGTTAAAAAAAGCAACCAACAAAGAGGGAGTTTCTCTATATGATGCTTTGAAAAAAAGAGGTTATTCTCCTGAATGCAAAAAAATAGATAATATAAAAGGTTTTTTTGAACTACATATAGAACAGGGAAGAATTTTAGAAATAAAAGATATTAAAATAGGTTTTGTGAGTCATATTGCAGCCCCTACACGTTATTGGCTCACGATAGAGGGAAGACAAGACCATTCAGGAGCGACTCCAATGGATTTCAGAATGGACGCTTTATGTGCAGGTGCTATGATTATTACAAAATTAGAGGAAATTGCCAATATTGAAAGCATAAATAAAACTGTAGGGACTATCGGATATATAGATAATTATCCCAATGCCTTTAATGTAATATCCGGAAAGGTAAAATTAGGTATTGATATCAGAGGGATAGATAAAAATAGTATTGATAGAGTATCGGGCGATATAAAAGAATATATTGCTAAAGTTTGCTCTGATAGAAAGTTAAAATATGATTTAGTGAATATTTCTTCTGATGAACCCGTAAAAATGAATGAAAATTTGATAAAAAAAATGGAAAAAGCAGCAAATAAATTATCAGAACCATATTATGTTATGCCTAGTGGCGCCGGTCATGATGCAATGAAATTTGTAGATATTTGCCCTACGGGAATGATTTTTATACCTTGTAGGGGTGGAATTAGTCATAATAAAGATGAAATGATCAATTATAGTGATCTTTTAACCGGTACAAAAATTATTTTTGAGACATTAATATCTTTTTAAAATATTTATTTTATACTGATAGGAAAATCAATGGAGGATAAATGAAAATATTATTTGTAAATCACAGTTGTTTTATTGTAGAATTTGAAAAATATGTTTTAATATTTGATTATTTTAAAACACCACGACAAAAAGATGACTCTTTTAAATTATCAAATTATTTAGATAGTGAGAAAAAAATTATTGTTTTTGCTTCTCATGGTCATGAGGATCATTACTCTGATACAATTCTATCATGGGATAATGGAAAAAGGGACATCTCTTATGTATTAAGTGATGATATAGTCGTAGGCCAAAAAAAATCGAATTATTATATTATAAAAGAAAATAAAGTAATCAATGTAGATGGAATAGAGATTCACTCATTTGGTTCATCAGACCTTGGGGTATCATTTCTTATAGATATAGAAAATAAATCAATATTTCATGCTGGGGATTTAAACTGGTGGCATTGGGAAGAAGAGACTAAAGATGAGCAAAAATATGCCGAAGATACTTTCAAAGGTATTATGGACAATATAATTGATTATGTTAAGAAAAATAAGGTAACTATTGACTGCGCATTTTTTCCAGTGGATATCAGACTTGAAAATGCTAAATTTTGGGGTGGAGAATATTTTGTAAAAAATATTTCGCCCAAGGTATTGATTCCTATGCATTGTTGGGGTAAATTTTTATTAACAGATGAATTTTCGAAATATATACAAAATCTTAATTTACCTACTAAAGGAATTATAATAAATCATAATTTAGAAGAAATATATTTATAAATTTTATTAATATCAGGAGGATGATGAAATGAGATACGAAGGTGCTGTGTTTAGACCACCTAGTGAAGCTGATAGCCTTATAATACAATTAACTATTGGTTGCGCTAGAAATGATTGTACGTTTTGTTATATGTATAAGGACAAAAAATTTAGAATAAGAAATTTGGATGAAGTAATCGAAGACTTGGAGGTTGCTAAAAAATATTATCCCAAAGAATTGATAAAAAGGATTTTTTTAGCTGATGGAGATGCTTTGATAGTACATACTAAGGATCTCTTATATGTGATAAATAAAGCAAAAGAAATATTCCCAAATATAGACAGGGTTTCTGTGTATGCTGCTCCAAAGGATGTATTAAATAAAAGTCCTGAAGACTTGATAAAACTTCGTGAAGCCGGATTAAAAATGGTCTATGTGGGACTCGAATCCGGTGATGACCAAGTATTAAAAGATGTAAAAAAAGGCGTCACTGCTGCTGAAATGATAGAAGCTGGTCAAAAGATAAGAGCTGCCGGGATAGAATTATCTATGATGATAATATCCGGTCTCGGTGGAAAGCCTAGGTTGGTTGAACATGCTATCAATTCCGCAAAAGCAATTTCTGCTATAAAACCGGAATATTTGGGATTTTTGACCTTGAGATTTTTCAAAAATACAGAATTATACAAAGATTACTCGGAAGGACGATTCGTTCCGATTACAGTTCCTGAGATTATGGATGAAATGTTGCTTTTTTTGAATAATGTAGATAGTGATAATACCGTTTTTAGAGCAAATCATGCATCAAATTTTTTATCGCTCAAAGGTACTCTCAATAGAGATAAAGAAAAATTAATAAAGGTGGTAGAAAATGCAAAGGAAACTAATAATTATAGAAAATATGTCGAGACAGGATTTTAAGGAGGATTTAAAATGAAATTTAAATTGGATCATTTTAATATTAATGTGTTGGATATGAATAAAAGTTTAGATTTTTACGAAAAAGCTTTAGGATTAAAAGAAACAAGGAGAAAAAATGCTGAAGATGGCAGTTACGTACTTTCATTTTTGGGGGATGGGACAGGATTGTCTTCATTGGTAGAACTTACTTGGCTCAGAGATAGAAAAGAAAAATATGACCTGGGAGATGAGGAATTTCATCTGGCTTTTGTAGTTGACGATTTTGATGGTGCATATAATCTACATAAAGAAATGAATGTTATAAAATATGAAAATAAAAAAATGGGAGTTTATTTTATAACTGATCCAGATGGATATTGGATAGAAATAATTCCAACTAGAAAATAGAGCAATATTATAAAAAATAGTTATATTTATATAGTATATAAAAAAGAAAATGTTTTTGAAAACATTTTCTTTTTTATATATATTTTTTATATACGTAATCTAATTTTTATTATACAAGTTCAATTATTGCCATTTCTGCAGAATCTCCATATCTTACAGAAGTTTTTATAATTCTTGTATATCCACCATTTCTTTCTGCATATTTTGGTGCCAAATCACTAAATAATTTTGCTACTGCATGTTCATTTCTCAAGAAAGCAAAAGCATTTCTTCTAGAAGCTAATGTATTTTTCTTTCCAAAAGTAATCATTCTCTCTACAAATTTCCTAAGTTCTTTAGCTCTGGTAACTGTAGTTTCTATTTTTTCATGAACTATAAGAGATATAGACATGTTTTTTAGCATAGCCTTTCTATGGTCTGATCTTCTACCTAATTTTCTATATGATTTATTATGATTCATTGCTATTGTATCCTCCTTAATTAATTTTCAAGGGAACCATTCTGTGATAGATCGTGTCCTAATTCTTTCATTTTTTCCAATATTTCATCTAATGACTTTCTACCTAAGTTCCTGATTTTTAAAAGTTCATTAAGTGATAATTTGGCTAATTGACTTACTTCTTCTATTCCAGCTTTTTTTAGACAATTAAATGAACGAACTGTCAGATCCAATTCTTCTATTTTTGCAGTTAATGCTCCATCTTCTTTTTTTGGTTCTACTTGATTTTCTTCTTCTTCTATCTCGTCTCTAAGATTTTCCATTTTGTTTCCTATTTCTAAAAATGGATCAAAATGAAGTTTTAAAAGTTCTACAGCATAGGATATGGCATCTCGTATTTCAACACTTCCATCAGTTTCTATCTCCAATGTAAGTTTATCATAATCTGTCATTCTTCCAACCATTGTATCTTTTACATTGTAAGCAACTTTTCTGATTGGCGTATATATAGCATCCACTGCTATGTAGTCAACCGGCCAATCTTTTTTTTCAATTTCATCAGATACTACAAATCCCACTCCGGTATCAACTAAAAACTCAATATCCAAATCTTTTTCAACAGTAATCGTACAAATAATTTGTTCTGGATTCACTATCTCCAAACCCATATCCGGAATAATATCTGCTGCCGTTACAGTTTTAGGACCTCTCACAGAAAGTGTCATCTTTTTTTCACCGGCATTATCAGCCTTGATAACAACTTCTTTTACATTAAGTACTATTTCAGTTACTGCTTCTTTTACACCCTCAATAACAGAAAATTCACTTAAAATACCTTCTATTCTGATACCTTTTATTGCTGTTCCAGGAATAGAAGAAAGTAACACTCTTCTAAGTGCATTACCTACTGTGTTGCCATAACCTCTATATAATGGTTCGATTATATATTGCCCTTTAAACTCACTTTCTTTATTTGCAGTAATATTAATTCCTCTCGCCTGTTTCTCTATTTT
The DNA here is from genome assembly GCA_031289425.1 of Fusobacteriaceae bacterium. Classification (GTDB taxonomy): domain Bacteria; phylum Fusobacteriota; class Fusobacteriia; order Fusobacteriales; family Fusobacteriaceae; genus JAISST01. Next base: position 46,287 of record JAITPM010000002.1, on the reverse strand, counting down.
TAACATCCGATCAACTCCTAATAAAAGTGTTATTATCTAGAATAGAACTCAACTATTAGTGATTCGTTTAGATCAAAGTCTAAATCATCCTTTGTTGGATTTTGTAAAACTTTTCCAGTAAATGCACCTTTATCTAATTCCATCCAAGCAGGAACCCTTGATTCTTCTAAAGCATCCTTGATTACAACTAGATTCTTAGAATTTTCAACAACAGAAACAACATCGCCAACTTTTACTCTATAAGATGCAATATCAACTCTTCTTCCATTTACAGATACATGTCCATGACTAACTATTTGTCTTGCTTGTCTTCTTGTCTTTGCAAATCCCAATCTATAAACGACATTTTCCAATCTTCTTTCTAGATATTCTATCAATGTCAACCCAGTAACCCCGAGTTTTCTTGCTGCTTCTTCGTATAGTTTTCTAAATTGCTTTTCCATTACGTTATATATAAACTTAGCTTTTTGTTTTTCTCTTAATTGTATTGCATATTCTGTAGGTTTTTTATTTGCATTAGGTCTTAAACCTCTTTTAGAAGATTTGCTTACACCCAAAACCACAGGATCTAGTCCCAAGACTCTACATTTCTTCAATACAGGCTGTCTATTTCTTGCCATTTTTTTAATTATCCTCCTTACGTGAATTCGTCTGTAAAATTAAGCGTAATTACACTCTTCTTCTTTTAGGTGGTCTGCACCCATTATGCGGAACCGGAGTTATATCAGTTATTTTAGTAACTTCTAATCCAGTCGCTTGAATAGATCTGATGCAAGCTTCTCTTCCGGAACCAGGTCCTTTCACTTTTACTTCAACTTTTTTCATTCCATTATCTTTAGCAATATTAGCTGCTTGTTCTGCTGCTATTTGCGCTGCAAATGGAGTTCCTTTTTTTGTTCCCTTGAACCCGGAAGTTCCTCCTGATCTCCAACTTACGACTCTTCCTTCAGGATCTGTTATTGCAATGATTGTATTATTAAAAGTTGAATGTATATGTACAACACCATTTGGTATGTTTTTAGTTTTCTTTTTAACTTTAGCTACTGTCTTTTTAGCCAACTTAAGTTACCTCCTTAATAAAGTTAAACATTTAATTATATGTTTTTGAATTATTTCTTTATAGGTTTTTTAGGACCTTTCACTGTTCTTGCATTTCTTTTAGAATGTTGTCCTCTAACCGGAAGACCCATTTTATGTCTTAATCCTCTGTAACACTTAATATCCAAAAGTCTTTTTATAGAAAGTCTTACTTCTTTTTTAAGTTCTCCTTCTACTCTGACACCTTTTACGGCTTCTCTTATTTTATTTACTTCTTCTTCTGTTAAATCTTTTACTCTGGTATCAAAATTTACTCCAGCTTCCTTTAGTAATCTTTGAGAAGTTGGTTTTCCAATCCCATAGACATAAGTTAAAGCTATTTCAACTCTTTTGTTTCTAGGTATATCTACACCTGCAATTCTAGCCAAAACTATTTCCTCCTTAATTTAAGAAATTTATATATTTGCTGATATATTAACCAGCTAAATACTTTCTTCGATATGGTCCCAATAAGGAAAAGGCTCTACAGCTCTCCATATCTTTACAATAAGAATTTTGCTTCATTTTTAATTTATCAAACCAATACGAACTAAAAGTTATATTATCCTTGCACTTGTTTATGTTTTGGATTTTCACAAATAACACGGATTTTCCCATGTCTTTTTATAACTTTACACTTGTCACACATAGGTTTAATTGATACTCTTACCTTCATTTTTTATCCCTCCTTTTTTCATAATATAAAACTAGTAATAAATCACTAGTTTTTCTTTCTGTAAACTATTCTACCCCTTGACAAGTCGTAAGGTGAGATTTGTACAGTTACTACGTCTCCAGGTAATATTTTAATGTAATTCATTCTCATTTTACCTGAAATATGGCCTAAAATAGCATGACCGTTCTCTAATTCAATTTTGAACATTGCATTTGGAAGGGCCTCTAAAATAGTACCTTCTAATTCGATAACATCTTTCTTCGACATATATCCTCCTATCGAATAGAAATTCATATTATTATATCATTAAATTTAAAATAAGGCTAGTATTTTGTTATAATTTTTATTTTTTTTTTATTTTTTTTTAATCATCTATACTCAAAATAACAGGAAAATTATCAATAATAGCTACAGAATGCTCAAAATGGGCTGATTTTTTCCCATCTTTAGTTACAGTTGTCCAGCCGTCTTCTAATAATATTATTTTATATCCTCCCATGTTTACCATGGGTTCTATAGCTAATACCATTCCATTTTCTATTTTTATACCTCTTCCTGCTCTGCCAAAATTGGCAACAATCGGATCTTCATGCATTTCGTGTCCCACTCCATGCCCGGCATAATCTCTCACTACTGAAAATCCGTTCTTTTCCACATAAGATTGTATCGCATGTCCTATATCGCCTATTCTATTTCCAACTATAGCATTTTTTATCCCTATATCACGAGATTTTTCTGTAATGTCTAATAATTTTTTACTTTCTTCATCTATTTCACCCACAGGGAATGTAATAGCAGAGTCACCAAAAAAACCATCTTTTTCTGTTACGACATCAATGCTTACTATATCACCATTTATTAACTTGCGATCACTTGGAATTCCGTGTATGACTTCATCATTTACAGAAATACAAGCAGCCTTGGGGAAAGGGGATTTAAAACCTGGTACACCGATACAAGCCGGTCTAGCGCCATGAGATTTAATGAAATCATCTATAATCTCATTTAGTTCATTGGTCGTAATTCCGGCCTTTACATATTGAGGGAGCATATTATATAATTTTGCAATTATGATATTCGCTTTTTTAATTTTCTTTATTTCTTCTAGTGTTTTTATTAGTGCCATTAAAATTGAACTCCATTTCTTTTATTATTATTTTTTTATTTTTTACTCTATTATTTTTATCCTAATATATCAAAAATTTCTTTTGTAACGACATTGAAATTTCTTGTTCCATCTATTTCTACTAAAATTCCTTCGTCTTTGTAAAAATTAAACAATGGAACTGTCTGAGAATGATATTCTATCAATCTTTTTGATACTGTTTCTACATTATCATCTTTTCTTGTGTATAATTCTCCACCACAAACATCACAAACATTTTCTTTTTTTGGTGGGCTAAATTTTACATGAAAAGAAGTTCCACAATTTTTGCATACCTTTCTTCCGCTTACTCTGACTAGAATCAAATCATCAGGCACATTTAAAGATATCACTTTGTTTAGTTTTGTATTCATCTCACCCATCAATTCATCCAAAGCAATGACTTGAGGCATTGTACGAGGAAATCCGTCTAATATGAACCCTTTTTTACAGTCATCTTTTGATAATCTTTCTTTAATAATGCCAATAATAATGCTATCCGGTACAAATTTACCGTCGTTCATATATTTTTTGGCCTCTATACCCATTGAAGTCCCCTCATCTACAGCAGTTCTTAGGATATCTCCAGTTGATATTTGTGGAATTCCATATTTCTCAGTTATAAGCTTTGCTTGTGTTCCTTTTCCTGCACCTGGCGCTCCAAATAGAATTATATTCATTTTCACTTCACCTCTTGTAAACTTTTTCAAAAAACCATGAATTATTTGCTAAACTAGCTATTTTTATTCTCTTATTTGTCCATTTCCATAGATTATATACTTTGTACTTGTAAGTTCCTTCAGACCCATAGGCCCTCTAGCATGTAATTTTTGAGTACTTATTCCGATTTCTGCTCCAAATCCAAACTGTTCACCGTCTGTAAATCTTGTAGATGCATTGACATACACAGCAGCAGCATCTATTTCATTCAAAAATTTCTGAGAATTTGTATAATTTTCTGTAATAATAGCTTCTGAATGTTTTGTACCATATTCATTTATATGATTAATCGCCTCATCCAAATCTTTTAATACTTTTATCCCTATTATGTAATCTTCATATTCTGTATGCCAATCTATTTCTGTTGCCAATTTTGCATCTTTTACATATTTTAATACTTCTTTGTCCCCTCTTATTTCAACATTTTTTTCTCTTAGGGCATTTCCAATAATCGGCAAAAATTTACTTGCAATTTTTTCATGAATAAGTAATTTTTCAACTGAATTACATACTCCCGGCCTTTGTGTTTTAGCATTTATTATTATATCTACAGCTTTGTTTAAATCACCACTTTCATCAATGTAAATATGGCAATTACCTAATCCTGTCTGAATACATGGTATAGTGCTGTTTTCAATAACATTATTAATAAGATTTGCACCGCCTCTGGGGATTAATACATCAATATATTTATTTAATTTTAATAATTTATCAGCAGTCTCATGGCTTGTATCTGTTATTATTTGTACAATATCCGGATTCAATTTATTTTCTGAAAGAGATGTTCTCAATATTTCTACTATTGTTTTATTTGTATTTATTGCTTCTTTGCCCCCACGCAAAATAGAAGCATTTCCAGATTTTAGACAAAGCCCAAAGGCATCCACTGTGACGTTGGGACGGGATTCGAATATAATGGCGATTACGCCTAAAGGCACTCTTTTTTGTCCTACTATGAGCCCATTTGGTAATGTCTTGGTGAATATATATTCACCAACAGGATCATTTAACGAAGCGACTTGAATAAGTCCATTAGCCATTGATTCTATCCTAGCTTCTGTTAATGTCAATCTATCAATAAAAGCATCTTTTACTTTGTTTTTTATTGCTTCTTCTACATCTTTTTTATTTATATCAAGTATTTTTTGTGAATTTCGGATTAAATCTTGGGCAGATTTTACCAAAACAAAATTTTTGACTTTAGTCGAAAGCTTGGCAAGTTCCATAGCAGCAATTTTAGAGGATTTACCTATCAAATTTAAGTCCATCATATCACATCCTTTTTATTTATTTTAGTTACAGTCAAAAATCGTTCCTATATCTTTTCCATTTATAATATCTATTATCGTGATCGGATCTGAACCGTCAGCTATCGCCATCATGACACCATCTTGATAGCATTCTTCAGCAGCAGAAATCTTTGTCTCCATCCCGCCAACACTAAATGTGCTTCCCTTATCGCCAGCCACATCTGCGATTTCTTTTGTTACTCTGCCAACATAAGGAATACGTTTAGCATTTATATTTTTTTGGGGATTACTATCATATAAAGAATCAATATCTGTAAGTATTATCAACAGGTTCGCTTTCAGAAGTCCGGCAACACTGGCTGACAAAGTGTCATTATCACTAAATTCTATTTCAAAGGTTGAGATAGTATCATTTGCATTTACTATAGGAAGTACACCGAATTCTATCAAAGTTTCAAAAGTATTACTGGTATTTGTTTTTCTTTCGCCCTCTTTGAAATCATCTTTTGTGAGTAAAATTTGAGCCGTCATTTGATTATATTGATTGAAAAAATTTTGATATATTTGCATTAATGATGCCTGACCAATAGCAGCAGCAGCTTGTTTTTCTCTCGTGAGTTTGGGTCTTTCTTTAAAATTAAGCTTTGTTGCCCCCACACCTATGGCTCCTGAGGTGACCAAAATAATCTCGCGTCCTTGGTTTATCAAAGTCGTCAAAACCCAACTAAGTTTGTTTATTAGTTCCAAATTAATTTTTCCATTGGCATATGTTAAAGTAGAAGTACCTACTTTTATGACTATTCTTTTTGCATTTTTTATTTTTTCTTTTGCTTTTAAAATATTTTCCATTTTTAATCACCTTAAATTTATTTTAAAATCAACTACTATATTATACAAGATATTCTTCTTTTTTGCACTCTTATTTTTAAAATTAAAAAATGGCCTATACCAAAAAGTATAAGCCATCTATCTCATGTTTATTTTACTTCAGTATTAATTATTGGAGCAATATTCTCAGTAGTTGCAGCAGCAGGTTGTTGAGAAGCCGGAGCATATTCTTTCAATACGTCGTTTAATTTGTATTGTTCAATAAAACTATTTATTACTTTTACTTTAGCTTCTCCTAATTTTTGATTGAATAAAGCTTGTCTTAATTGTGGGAATATTTCTACCATATTTTTGTCTTTTAGTGATTCTGCATTTTCTTGATAAATCTTTAAAATTTCATGATCCTCAATTTTAATGTCTTTTTGAGCGAGTATATTTAAGAAAAATTCTATTTCTAAATTCTTTTTAGCAATTTCTAATTGAAATTTTTCTTCATTGGTAAATTCTCTCTTTGACATTTCCTCTACAATAGCTTTTCTAACCAACATTGAAGCCATTATGTTAGGATCTCCTTTTGCTTGTTCTAATTCTTGGGGATTTAATTCTATTATCACGTTTACGCCTCCTCATATTAGTGGATTTAATCAAAAATTGAGCTTATAGTCAATTTTATAAAAAATCCATTTGTCTACATTGGATGATTTTACATCCTCTACATGTATTTATTATACAACTTATTTCATTAAAGTCAATTCTTTTCATTGTTTTACTAATAAATATTTTTTCGTAAATATTTTTTTGTTCTTTTTTTGTAATAATATTTTGAGAAGGCATATTATTAGATTTTATTCTACTTCTACCCAAACAGCATCACCTTGTGCCATTCCGCTGCATATAGCTGCTATCCCATTCTTTTTTCCTGAACGACGTAGCTCATATATCAATGTCATTAAGATTCGTGCTCCTGTTGCACCTATTGGATGCCCTACTGCGACTGCACCACCATTTACATTTACTTTGGCATCCATTGCATCCGGGTCGAGTCCCAAAAGTTTTCCACTAACCAATGGTACGGCTGCAAAGGCCTCATTAATTTCTATTAAGTCAAAGTCATCTATTTTTTTATTATAGCGTCCCATCAACTTTTGTATCGCAAGGCCGGGAACTGTTGCGATATAACGTGATTCTCTGGAAGCTTGCGCATAACCTTTGATAACTGCTAATATAGGTAGTTTTAGTTCTTCTGCTTTCTCACGTGACATTACAACCACTGCACTTGCACCATCATTGACCCCGGGAGCATTACCCGCTGTGACTGAACCATTGGGGTCAAAAACCGGTTTTAATTTTGCAAGACTTTCTAATGTAGTCTCGGGACGAGGAAATTCATCCTTTGAAAAAATAGACAATCCTTTTTTTGTTTTGATTTCTACAGGGATACGTTCATCATCAAATTTACCTGATTCTTCTCCCGATTTCCACAACATCTGACTGCGATATGACCATTTATCTTGTTCTTCACGACTTACCCCATATTCTGCGGCCACTTGGCCTCCGATAACAGCCATATGCACATCATTATCAGGGCACCATAGGCCGTCTAGTATCATGGCGTCTTTCATTTCAATATCTCCCATACGTGCTCCCCAACGTATTTTAGATGAAATATAAGGAATATTACTCATACTTTCCATTCCACCTGCTACTATAATATCTGCATCTCCTGCCTTTATCGCCTGTGCAGCCATAGTGATAGCTTTTAATGCAGAACCACATACTTTATTTATAGTCACCACCGGAACATCATGAGGGATACCACCTTTCACAGAGGCCTGGCGACCGGGTATCTGTCCTGCCCCTGCCGGAACAACCATACCCATTATTACCTCATCAACTTGCTCTCCTTTGATGCCTGCCTGCTCTAGGGCAGCTTTTATTGCAATCCCACCAAGCTCCACAGCTTTGAAATCTTTGAGACTTCCTCCAAATGTACCAAATGGTGTTCTCACGGCACTGACAATCACTACTTCTTTCATCAAAATTTCTTTCACCAAATTCCCCTCCTTTATATCAATATACCAAAATTATTGCGAATTTAAATATTAACATATAATAAATAATTATCCCAAAAAGAAACATATCGGCAACATTACAAGAGTTCCTACTAGAATTGGAATAAGTGTACAATTAATAAAAATTGGGAAATAACCATCTTTGTGAGAAACACCGCATACATTTAAAACCGAAATAATAGCCCCACAATAAGGTAATGTATCCAAACCTGCTGCTCCTACAGCAGCCATTCTATGTATATATCCAAGATTGTACCCTGCTTGACCATATTGCAAAAATGTATCTCCCAAAGCTCCGAATGTTAAGCCCAAACTTCCTGAAGAAGAGCCCATCAAACCTGCAAAGGCATTTGTAGATACAAAAGCCAACACATAAGGATTCATTTTTGTTGATAGAATAGTATCAATTGCCCAAGTATAGAATGGACTAAGTTTTGATATAGCACCAAATCCAACTATTGCAGCAGTATTAATAATAACAGGAATAGAACCCATGGCTCCTTCATTAATAGCCAATATTGGATTTCCATCTGCAAAATATTTCCAGAAAAGAATAACACTCAAAATGTCTGTGATTAATAATGCATATACAATATTCATTTTAAAAACATTGAAAGCTATGATTACGAATATAATTGGAATTAACGCAATAACAAATTTTGGCCTTGGAGCTGAGTCTTCTATCTTTGATACATGACTTGGAAATATAAAATGTTCTCCACGAGCTTTCGCACGTTTTTCTTCCCACATCATGTACGATGTACCAAGTGCAAACATTAAAAATGCTCCTATACCTCCCGGAATAAGCCCTGCAAGGGAACCTGTACCTAGATATTGCATTGGCATGATATTTTGGATTTGTGTAGAAGCAGGCCCCGTCATAGCGAAACTCCACAATCCCAATGTAGCGATCCCCGGAATAAGTCTGACAGGCGTATCAGCTTTTTCGAACAAGACTAAAGCAATAGGAAATATTGCAAAAATAACAACAAAAGATGTTATACCTCCGTAAATCAATACCGCTGTAGATAAGACAACGGCCAACATAGCTTTTTTAGGTCCGAAAAACAATGCCAATGTTTCACCGATAGATTTGGCTGCTGCTGTTTTCTCATATATTTTTCCCATGATACCGCTCAAAAGAAAAATCAAAAAATATGATGTGAAAAATGCAGCTATTCCAGGAACATAGGCCTTTGTAACACTGTCATAAATAGGGATTTTACTAAAAATACATAACGTTATCGCTGCTAAAGGACCACTAATAACAGGTGTTACTCTTTTAAATGACAGCACACTTAAAACTATCAATGCTATCAATAATCCAATTCCTGATAAAACAACTAAATTCATGAAATTCCTCCTTAAAATTTTTTATTCTATAATTCACATTTTTATTATATTTTTTTATTATATTTTTTATTACATTGCAAAACCACCGTCCACACATAATACCTGACCCGTAATAAATTTTGCATCATCTGACCCTAAAAAGGCAATGGCTTTTGCTATATCATCCGTATCTCCCAAATGTCCCATTGGAATAGACGGTATCACGTCTTCATCTCTAAATTTATCAGGAACATTATTCATGATACCAGCATTGATGTACCCCGGAGCCAAACAATTTGCAGTAATACCTTTTTGAGCTACCTCTCTGGCTATTGTTTTGGTCATTCCGATTAAAGCAGCTTTTGTCGCTCCATATGCGACTGTTCCACGTGCACCGGTAATTCCAACTACAGAAGAAATACTGATTATCCTTCCGTATTGTTGCTCTCGCATAGGAATAAGCGCATGTTTCGTGCAATAAAATGCACCATTCAAATTGATAGCTATCACTTTTTGCCATTCTTCAGCTGGATATTTCCAAGATGTATAGTTAATGGAAATTCCTGCATTGTTAACTAAAACATCCAATCTCCCAAAGTCCTTTACGATATTTTCAATCATGGAACTGACCTCTTCTTCCTTTGTCACGTCTGCAGCATAAGCTTTATGCTTCCCACCAAATTTAACAGTCATTTCTTTTTCTAACTCCTTTGCCATTGTTTCTAAGTCACCAACATTGATATAATTAATCGCAATAGATGCCCCTTCTTCTGCCAGTGTTCTTGCAATAGCCGAGCCCAATCCTCCTGTGGCACCTGTAATAAGAACTACTTTTCCTTCGTATCTATTCAATATACACACCTCCTAAATTTTGATTTTTTATAAAATCTATTTGTGATACCAATTTATATTTGTTATATATAAAATAAAGCAAAATTCTTGCCAATCAAATTACATTGCAAAATTTTTGACAACAGTAAATGCAAATGGCACTATATTAGTATTTTGGCATCCATACAAAAAAATATTTCATATTATATTGAAATTTTTTTATTGTTTTTAAATCTACATTTGGAGATATGTACTAATTTACTATAAAAAGAATAAACCAGATTCCCTTTATATACATATGTATACAAAATTCTACAAATGTAGACTTATGTCTACATTTGTAGAATTTTATTAATAAAAATTATATAACTAAATTTAACCAATAAAAAAGTTCCATAAAGAATTATTCAATATATTAAAGAATGATTTTTATGGAACCAATCCAAAAGAATAGACAAAATAATTTATACTATTCTATGGACTATTAGATTTTTTAATTCAGTATCTCAAATTTTATTTACTTGATACGATAACCCATATTTTTTAATTTTTTTATAGATGGCACTTCTAGAGAGTTTCAATTTTTTTGCTGCTTCATCACAATTCCAATTGCTTTTCTTCAATGCTGCTGTTAGCAATTCCTTTTCGTAATTCTTTACAACTTCCAGCAAAGGTATCTCTAGGTCTGCTTCATTGATATTATTGTCATTAACAATTCTCAATGGCAAATCAACCAAGTCAATGTATGAGCTGTTAGAACTGGCATAGGCACTTTTTATTACATTCTCTAGTTCACGTATATTTCCAGGCCAATGATACTTTCGAAGACAGTTATATATATCCTTGGCAAATATTTTTCTTCCTTTCATTTCTTGATTCAGGTCTTCTAGAAATTGATTTGCCATTTCCATGATATCATCTTTTCTTTCTCTTAGAGGTATCATTTCGATATTGATTACATTGAGTCGATAAAAGAGGTCTTCACGAAACTCACCCGTTTTTATCATCTGTGGGAGATTTTTCCTTGTAGCCGCAATAATCCGTACATCAATTGGGATTACATTTAGGCTCCCTATAGGTTCTATTTTTCTTTCTTGTAATACTCGCAACAATTTTGACTGCATTTTAAGTGGCATATCACCGATTTCATCAAAAAATATTGTTCCTCCATTAGCAATAAAAAGTTTTCCTTTTTTCCCTCCCTTTTTTGCTCCTGTGAAAGCCCCTTCTTCATAGCCAAAAAGTTCTGATTCCATCAACTCTTCCGGAATTGATGCGCAATCAATACATATCATAGGTTTTTGTGCTCTGGGACTAGCATAATGTATTACTTTAGCAAAAATTTCTTTCCCGGTTCCGGTTTCTCCTGTCAATAATACAGAAAAATTTGTCTTGGCGGCTTTCAATCCATCATTTTTAATTTTTACAAAATTGGAGCATGAGCCGATAATACTATCAAATGAAAATCTTGTTATTTCTGTTTTTCGATATTCTTCTTTATAAAATTCCAATTCTTCATATTCAGCCATAAATCTCTTGGCAATATCCAATGTCTGAAATTTAAATCTGGCCTGTCCAATGCTGCCGATAATTTCTCCATCATTATCTTCGACGTAGGATCTATTGACCATTGCTTTCATTTCAATGACATTGCCTCCTGTATATGTGTGGATAACTCCTTCTTCTGTGTATCTGTTTTTCATGACATCAATAAGCTTAGAATTTGGAATGATCTTTAAAATATTTTTGCCCAGGCAATTTTCCTTTTTTAATTTGAGAAATTTGCAATATGGTTCATTGACATCTGTAACAATGCCATCAGAATCCGTTACAATAAAACCATCATCTGTCATTTCCAAAAATTTATAAAAGATATGTTGATAAATATTCCTATTTTTTTTCATATGATTCTCCACTTTTCTAATTTTATTTTTTAGGGATATAGTATCTACAGTTTCCATTAAATCATTTCTAATTTTATAAAAAATTCAAGAAATGCTTTTCTAAAATTTCTATATAAACATTTACAATATAAAAAATGATGAAAAATTATAACTCTCATAATTTCTTATATTGTATTTCTTATTGATCATTATAATCTATTTTATATTTTTTTATTTTTCTGTATATTATGCTTCTATGTATTTTCATTTCCTTAGCTGCTTCATTGCAATTCCAGTTATTCCTTTCCAGTGCAGATATTATAATATCTTTTTCATAATTCATTACCAATTCATATAAAGGTTTCTTGGTATCATTTTTTTCAGATATTATATCACTTTTTGTAATTCTAGATGGAAGGTCTACCAAATCTATATACAGGTCATCTGAACTGGCATAAGCACTTTTTATTACATTATCCAATTCTCTTATGTTTCCAGTCCAAGAATATTCTTTAAAGCATCTTAAAACATTTTTGGAAAGTATTTTGATTGTTTTCATTTCTTTATTCAATTCTTCCAAAAAATAATTTGCCATTTCTATTATATCATCTTTACGTTCTCTCAAGGGCACCATTTCAATATTGATGACATTTAATCTATAAAATAAATCTTCTCTAAATTCACCATTTTTTATCATTTGATTGAGATTTTTTCTTGTGGCAGCTATTATTCTCACATTAATTGGGATAGTCTCAAGACTACCTATTGGTTCTATTTCTCTTTCTTGTAAAACTCTCAAAAGTTTAGCTTGCATCTTTAGAGGCATATCTCCAATTTCATCCAAAAATATCGTTCCGCCATTGGCTATAAAAAATTTCCCTTTTTTTCCGCCTTTTTTTGCTCCGGTAAAAGCACCTTCTTCGTATCCGAAAAGTTCTGATTCTAATAATTCTTCCGGTATGGCAGCACAATCAATACTTACCATGGGCTTATTAGCTCTTGGGCTATCATTATGTATGGCTTTTGCAAAAATCTCTTTTCCAGTTCCGGTTTCTCCGGTCAATAAAACCGAAAAGCTAGTTTTAGCAGCTTTTATTCCTGATTCTTTATTTTTTAAGAAAGCAGGACTAGAACCTATAATATTAGCAAATGAAATCTTTCCCATTCCGATTCTTTGATATTCTTCTTTATAATATTCCAATTGTTCATATTCTGTGATTAATTTTTTAGCGATATCTAATGTTTGTAATCGAAATTTTATCTGTGCTACTCCGGCTACTATTTCACCGTTATCATTTTCTACGTAGGATCTACTGACTAATACTTTCTTTTCTCTCGTAGTCCCGGTAATATATGTATGTACGGCGCCCTCTTCTCTAAACCTGTTCTTGACTATGTCAATCATCTTAGAGTTTGGAATAATATTTTTAATACTTTTACCTACTATGTTTTCCCGTTTTTCGTTAAAAAAATCGCAATATTGATCATTTATGTCTATAACAGTTCCATCTGTATCTACTACTATAAATCCATCCTCTGTCATTTGCAATACTTGATCAAATATATATTTGTATATCTCTTGGGGCATCTTCATATTTTTCTGCCTCCTACATTTGAAAATATGTGATTTCTTAAATATAAAATATATTAATAATTTAAGGAGTGCTGTTTTGTCACTCCTTAAACTACTACCAATATTATCATTTCTTTATATTATTGTTTATTTTATTATTGTTTTTTCTTTTTTATTGATTCAGTAATTGCCGGAACTACTTCGTTAAGGTCACCTACAATTCCATAATCGCACACTTTAAAAATTGGTGCATTTGGGTCACTATTTATCGCTACTATGTATTTCGATTCACTCATTCCTGCCAAATGTTGTATTGCTCCAGAAATTCCACAAGCAATATATACATTTGGTCTGACTGTAGTACCGGTTTGACCTACTTGATGTGATGGATCTATCCACCCTGCATCAACTGCTGCTCTGGATGCTCCTACTTCACCACCAAGTGCATCTGCTAAATCTTCTATCAGTTTGAAATTTTCCGGTTTCTTTAGTCCCCTTCCACCTGATACTATTATTTTTGCACCGATAAGATTAGTCAACCTTTTTCCGATTGATTTGATATCAATAAGTTTTGCTCTTATATCTTTTTCAGACAGTACTCCGGGTATTATTTCAAATTCGCCACTAGGAGTTTCATTATATTCAGCTCTTTCCATTACACCTGGTCTGACTGTAGCCATTTGTGGTCTATTCTTTGGGCATATTATTGTAGCCATCAAATTTCCGCCAAATGCCGGTCTTGTTTGAAGAAATTTATTATCATTAGGGTCTATTTCTAGTTTTGTACAATCTGCTGTCAACCCTGTTCCTATTCTAGCTGCAACTCTTGGAGCCACGTCTCTACCTAAGGATGTAGCGCCGAATAATACAATCTCAGGTTTCCTTTCATTTATTAATTTTGCTATAGAAATTGTATATCCTTCAGTAGAAAATTTTTCTAATAAATTATCTTTTATATATAATATTTTGTCTACGTTATAATGCGATAATTCTTTTGCGTTTTCGTCTATGTCACTTCCAAGTACAACAACTATTAGTTTTTTAGAAAGTTTATCTGCTAATTTTCTTCCTTCTCCCAATAATTCTATTGTAATGGGACTTATAAATCCATTTCTTTGCTCTCCGATTATCCATACGTCATTATAGTCCGCAAGATTTATATTTTGATTTACTTTAGCTCTACTCACTCCAATTCCCCTCCTATTTATATCATATTTACAGCTTTTAATTTGTTCAATAATGATTCTACCTTTTCTTTTGTGTCCTTTCCTTGGATTATTTCACTATGTTTTTCCTTTGTCGGAACGAACGAATTAAAAACATTGGTAGGAGAACCCTTTAATCCAATTTGAGTAGTATCAACAGGAAGGTCAGGCAATGTAAGTACTTTTACTATTTCATTTTCATAAGCACTAAATATTCCTTTTACTGTAGGATATCTTGGATTGTTCAATTCTTGGATAGCAGTTATTAGTGTCGGTTTAGGAGTCTCTATTATGTAGTCCATACCTTCAGTAGCTCTTGTTATTATAAATTTATCTCCTTTTTGTTCTATTTTTTTGGCATAAGTAACTTGCGGAATATTCAAAAATTCTGCTATTTCCGGCCCGACTTGTGCTGTGTCACCATCTATTGCTTGTCTTCCACAAAATATCAAGTCATACCCACCTATTTTTTCTATAGCGGCTGATATAATTGTAGCTGTAGCCCATGTATCAGACCCACCAAAGGCTCTATCAGATACAAGGTATACTTCATCAGCGCCCATGGCATATGCTTCTCTGAGAGCTTCTTTGGCTTGAGGCGGCCCCATACTTATTACTGTTACTTTTCCACCGTTTTCATCTCTCAATTGCAAAGCAGCTTCCAATGCATTTTTATCATCAGGATTTATAATACTTGGAACTCCGTCTCTAATTAATGTACCTGTTTCTTGGTTGATTTTTACTTCATTCGTATCAGGTACTTGTTTTACACATACAATAATATTCATCAATATCCTCCTTTCCTAATTCAATACTGCTCTTGAAATTACAACTTTATGTATTTCTGAAGTACCTTCATAAATTTCAGTTATTTTTGCATCTCTATACATTCTTTCCAATGGATAATCTCTCATATACCCGTATCCACCATGGATTTGTAATGCCAAATTTGTAACTTCACGTGCTGTTGTGGATGCATTATATTTAGCCATTGCTGCTATTTTTGTATGGTCTTGTCCGGTTGCCTTTAGAAATGCTGCATAGAAAATCAACCATTTTGCTGATTCTATCTTTGTAGCCATATCGGCTATATACCATTGTAATCCTTGCAATACAGCTATTGGTTTACCGAATTGTACTCTTTCATGCATATATTTTATGCTTTCTTCCAAAGCTCCTTCAGCTATTCCTAATGCTTGAGCTCCAATCCCTATTCTAGCTCCATCCAAGCAAGTCATAGCCATAACAAATCCTTTTCCTTCTTTTCCCAAAAGATTTGACTTTGGCACTCTACAATCATCAAAAACTAATTCTACTGTTTCAGAGCCATTAAGTCCCATTTTATCTTCGATTTTACCGATTGAAAATCCAGGTGTACCTTTTTCTACTATTATTCCAGACATTCCTTTCAGTCCCTTAGATGGGTCTGTAAGAGCAAATATAACTAAAGCATTGGCTCTACCTCCGCCTGAAATAAAACATTTTGTACCGTTTAATACGTATTCCCCAGTTTTTTCATCCAAGATTGCTGTTGTTTTGGCAGCAGCAGCATCAGAGCCTGCATTTGGTTCCGTCAATGCAAAACCTCCGAGCCATCCACCACTAGCCATTAAAGGAAGATATTTCTTTTTTTGCTCATCAGTTCCATATTTCATTATAGCCTGAGCAAAAATCGTATGTATAGATAAAACGGCTGCTGTTGAAGCACATTTTTTGGCAATTTCAGTGACAACTATTACTTTTTCTATATCCGATACACCTGATCCGCCGTACTCAACAGGGGTACCTATGCCTGTAAATCCTATTTTTGCCATTTTTGCAAAATTTTCTGCCGGAAATTTATGTTCTTTGTCTACTTCTTCTGCAATTGGCAATACTTCATTTTCTGCAAATTCTCTAGCCATTTTTTGCAACATCAATTGTGCTTCTGAAAATTTAAAATCCATAGTTTCCTCCTAATACTTATTTATCAACAACTACAATTCCCTTATCCAAATATTCTTTAATTACATCATCATTATAACCTAATTCTTTTAATATTTCAACAGAATGTTCCCCAATTAGTGGAGCGTCTGATGTTAGATTTACTTCTATATTTCCAAATTTTATAGGAGTCATAGCCATTTTGTTTTTGCTTCCATCTCTATTAGTAAATTCATGAATATAATTATTTTCAATAGCTTGAGCATCTGTCAGTATTTCTTTTATATGTTGTATTCTTTCGTGAGCTATATCGGCATTAGTAAGTTTTTCCACCATTTCAGCTTGAGTATATTTAATAAATTCTGTTTCTAATATTTCTATTAATTCCGGTGCATTTTTTTTGGCTTCAATAGTTGTTGAGAATTTATCATTTACCAGCTCTTTTCTACCGAATACTTCACATAATATTGGAAAATATCTTTCGTGTTCGAGTATGCTCAAGAAAATCCATTGTCCATCTTTACATTTATAAGAATTTATAACTGCAGATGTTGCATCTTTTCTAGTTTTTGGGTATTCATCATCAAATTGTGTAGATATAATTTCAGAACTTTCATTCCAGATTGCTTGCGCAAATAAAGATACCATGACTTTTTGTCCTTTTCCGGTCTTTGCTTGATTGTATAATGCCGCACAGATACCGCCTGATAAACTACAAGCAGTTGTTGCATCTCCAAATCCGATTAATGGGTTTAGAGGAGTCGTATCTTTTTCAGCTAAGTCAGACATTGCTCCACTTCTTGCCCAGAAAGCTACTGTATCGAATCCCGGATTATCCTTTGCTGGTCCATAGTCACCAAAGCCGTTTACTTGTGCCCATATTAAATGTGGATGTTTTTTACTTAATGTCTCATAATCTAATCCTAGACGTTTTAAAGCTCCTGTTCTATAACTTGATAAAAATACATTAGATTCTTTCAAAAGATCATCCATTATTTTTAATCCTGTTTCTTCTTTCAAATTGATACAAAGACCTCTCTTGTTCGCATTATACGTACTATAAATTAAATTTGATTCTTTATCCTTTACTGGCACTGTCATATTTGCACCAAGTTTTCTACAAGGATCTCCAAAACTCGGTTCTACCTTTATAACATCTGCTCCCCAGTCTGCCAATATTTTTGCCGTACCAGGTCCTGCTATGAAATAAGTTAGGTCTACTATTCTTACTCCTTCCAAAGGTTTATTTAACATATATATTATACCTCCTATTTTTAATAATTTGCAATTGAAATTTTTATATTATTTAAGAATATGTTTTATCTAATTCTAGTAAATTCTATATTATGGCCAATTTGGGAAAAGTGTAAATAAAATAACTGCGATTACTGATCCTACAGCCGGTGTCACAACAGTCAACCAAAACACTAGACCATAAGCATCTTTATGTGTTTCATTACAGATACCATTTGTTACTGTTACTATATATCCATTATGTGGTAATGAATCAAGTGCTGCTGATGAGATAGACATTGTTCTAGATATTGCTTCAGCAGTTACACCAAGTTTCAAATATACTGGACCTAATAGAGGAGCAGCTATTCCTAATGCACCTGATGCAGATCCGCATATACCAGCTATTACAGTTGTTCCTACTGCTACACCTACAAGTGGAGGTCCTGGTATGCTAGTCATAGCATTTCTAACTACTGGGAATGCAGCCGACATTGATACAAGAGTTCCAAATCCAACAACCGCACAGGTATTACATATTGATCCTATAGCTTGTTTACATCCTTCTCCTATATGACTTAAAGATTTTTTATTATCTTGATATTTGTTTAATAGTAAAAATATAAGTATAGTTCCTATTAATACTCCAGATTCAGCTTCTACTATTTTAAGATTAATTAATAAAATTGTTACTGCAAGTGGGATCATTGCTACTATTCCATTTGGAAGCACTTTATCATCTGCAAATGTGTCTATATCTTTAGCAACAAAATGTTCGCCTTTAGCTTTAGCAGCAGCAATATATTTAAACATTATGATTGAACCAATTACAAATATTGCACCGCAAGAAATAAATCCAACCCATGTTCCGGCCATCAAAGTAACAGGTCTTCCAGCCAAGTCAGTCAATACTCTAGATGGTGTGAAGTTATGTATTTGTGGAGCACCCGGTGCTACCATAGCAAATGTAGAACATCCAAAAGTCAAAGCTCCCGGTATAAATCTTCTCGGAAGGTCGGCTTCCTTAAATACTTCTAATGCTATTGGGAATACTGCAAAGCTGACTACGAATACTGTAACTCCACCATATGCCAATATAGCACAAGCAAGAGGAACAGATATGAGAGCGTATCTTTTTCCAAACACTCTAACGATTAGTTTGGCAATAGCTTTCGCACCATTAGTTATTTCCATCATTTTTCCCATTAAAGTACCAGTTAGGAAAATCAAATAATTTGCACTGAAAAATCCTACAAATCCTCTTATGAAATAAGTTTTTAAACCATTATATAAAGTCATTTCTACAGCGCCAGCACCACCTGCTGTAAATCCCCAGCTCGTAATAGCTACTATTGCAGAGCTTATGAAAGCTGTTATAAATATATTGACCCCTTTCATTATAAAGACAACAAGTATCGCTAACGCAATTAATATTCCTATCAAACTTAATATTTCATTTCCTTGCATAAAACTACCTCCTAAAAAATTTGGTTTAGTTGTTGGTACATGTATAATTTTTTGTCGCAAATAAGAGACAACAGGTATTTCTACCGAATTATAAGGATATCACGTGATTGTTTATATCTCCATATTGATAACAATTATTAAATATCTTATTCAAATATATTCGCAGTTTCATATATTATTGTCTCGACATCATTCTCAATTTTAAATAATGATTTTGTTAAAACAATCTGTTTGTTTTATTCCTTAATAATTATCATAGCTACTTCTCTTTAAATTTAATTTTCATAGCCGGTTCCCTCCCATTTTTTACTATGTAATATGAAATTGTTTAATTCCAAATAATTAGCTATTACATAGTTCTTAAAATTTTGTAATATTTAAATAATTTAAAATAATAAAATCATAATATTTTTACATATTATATAATAAGCAAATATCATGCCAATACACTGTTTTAGAAAAAATATTATTATTTTAATTCTATTTGTTCCTAAATACCTACACTTTTTTCATAAAATAAAAAAACCTTTATCAAACATTTAATTTGAAAAAAGGTTTTTTTGTCTCTATTTGGAAACAGCGTGTAGCTAAATAGCGACATATTTTAAAGTAAAACTATTTTGCCGATTTTTTTTTAATTATATAAGGTAATTAGTTTATCACTATTTAAGAAAATTATACCATTAAATATCATATAAAGTAAGTGCTCTATAAAATATATTTTTATTATTATTCTTCAAACAAAGGTGTAGACAAGTATCTTTCGCCTGTGTCAGGTAAAATAACGATTATATTTTTTCCTTTATTTTCTGGACGTTTTGCAAGTTCTGCTCCTGCCCAAAGAGCTGCTCCTGAAGATATTCCTACCAATAATCCTTCTGCTTTAGCTACAAATTTACCAGAAGCAAATGCATCTTCATTTTTTACTTTGATTATTTCATCATATATCTTTGTATTGAGTGTATTTGGAACAAAACCTGCCCCGATTCCTTGAATCTTATGTGGTCCTGCTTTTCCCTCAGAAAGTACAGGAGAGTCAAATGGTTCCACAGCAATTATTTTGATATCTGGGTTTTTTGACTTTAAAAATTCTCCAACACCGGTAATAGTTCCTCCAGTTCCGATTCCAGACACAACTATATCCACTTTACCATCAGTATCTTCCCATATCTCAGGACCTGTAGTTTCTCTGTGTACTGTAGGATTAGATGGATTATCGAATTGGCTAGGAATAAATGAATTTTCTATTTCAGCTGCTAGTTCTTTTGATTTCTCTATAGCGCCCTTCATGCCTTTTGCTCCCTCTGTCAATACTAATTCTGCCCCATAAGCTTTTAATAATTTTCTACGTTCAATACTCATAGTTTCAGGCATTGTAAGAATAATACGGTATCCTCTGGCAGTTGCTACAGATGCCAGACCTATACCGGTATTACCGCTTGTTGGTTCGATTATTACTGAGCCTGGTTTTAATTGTCCACTTGCTTCTGCATCATCAATCATTGATTTTGCGATACGGTCTTTGACACTGCCTGCAGGATTAAAATATTCCAATTTTGCAATAATATTTGCAGGAAGCTCCAATTTTTTACCATACCTTACAAGTTCTAATAAAGGTGTTTTTCCAATTAAATCTGTTAAATTTTTTGCTATTTTTGACATTTCCATTCCTCCTATATATTTCTTATTTTTTTAGTAAGGATTACATTGATGTTGAAAGTATTTTATATCAAACTTTTTTATTTGTCAATGTTTTTTTATTTTTTTTGTCAGGAATATATGAATGCTGCAATTTTAATAAATTTAATACATTCTATTTCGCTAAAACAACGGAGTTAATAAAAAATACCTCCAGTAAAATAAATATACCGGAGATATATAAAGTTTTAAATAATTATTTTACAAAGTCATTAGTGCATGATTATCAGATGGTCTAACTACTTTAGAATGTTTTATTATCAATTTTTTATATAAGACAATTAATTTTTTTGAATTGGATGAAATTATGATATTTTCCAAATCCCTCAATGTATTCAATTTATAAAACATATTCTCTTGATTTATAAAAAGGCATACTTTTTTATTATCATTTAATAGATTTATCATGTTGTTTAGGGTTCCTTGACTCTCCCTATTCCATATTGCAAAACCATAATCTGCATCTTTAGACATTTTTATATCTTTTTCTCTAAAATATTCTCTTGTTCCTCTTGGAAGATCTGAGTTTACATTGACAACATTCCAATTTCCTATATTGTTTCTAGTATTTTTCATAGAATAAATTGTAGTGTTTTTATATTTTTGGTTGACCAAAAAAGATTGTACTAACTTATCTATACCATTAGCATCGCCTACTATAATCTCAAAATTAGATTCTATTATTTTTTTTAATTTAAATCATTTCGGTATTTTAGCTGAAATAATGATTCCCCTACTTCTGTCCTATTAAACGGTGAGTAATTCAAATAATGTTTATCCAAAACATACCCATCCGTCCAATTACCAAATATCCTCATTGGATTATATTTCATTTCTAGTACCTTTTTAATATTAATATACAATAAAGCATATTTTTATGACGATTTATACAAATTTTATTTATTATTAACACTGCCTGACAAAATATTATTGATTTTGAGCAATGATTCCAATTCCAAATACCGGTCCGGAATAATTAGCTATAGAACTTCCAATTTGAAAATTACCGGAAAAGGTAAAATTATTTCCCAACGAAATAACAATATCTTTTATCGTGTTAGCCTTTTGCAATTGGTCAGTGCCTCCTCCCCATAAAGAGTATACTATATAATTGTTTTTCCCGTATTGGTCATTTAAAAGTTGTTTAACATAACTAAAAACTGATTTATATCCAAAATTTGCTCCATCTGAAATAATATTTTCATTTTTTAGTTTTAATCTTGGCTTATATTTAAATAATTTTCCCCATGAACTTGCAAATGATGTTATTTTTTTACTTTTATTCAAAAATGATAAATCTTCGGCAAAAAGAAATACATCCATTTTACCGATATTTTCATTTATTTTCTTTATAATATCATCAAACTTTATCCCCTCTTTTACCATTTCGGCAGCTTTTAAAACCAAATTTCCCAGAGGAAGCGATAGCGATTTTGAATCTATTATATATATGTCATTGGCATTATCAAACATTGATTTTGCTACCTTTGCAGCTTGTTGCGTTCCACTGATTTTGTTTGAGATATGAATGGAAATAATTTTTTTATATCCATTATCAAATAATTCTTTGTATAATTTTTGAAATTCACTTGGTGATGGAGGAGAAATTTTTGGAAAAATTAATTCCTTTCTATATAACGTCCAAATTTCCTTTTTAGTGAATTCGATTCCATCACTGTAATAATTATCTTTGACTTTTAATTTCAATGGAATAATACTTACTTTTAGGTCATTTATTAAATCAGCAGTTAGATCTGAACCAGAATCAGTAACAATAGCGATATCATAATTTTGCAAATTTTCATTTTCAGATTTAGTATTTCCGAAGTTTTCATTAGGTGTGTTAAACATTGCAACGGCAGAATTTATATCGTTATTTAGATATGCATTATTGTTTTCCAATGATAAATTTTCTAAATTTATATTGTATATTTTACCAATATTGTCCCCTATTTTTAAAAGTTCCCAAGGAAAGTCGGTATTGATTTGAGTCTTTGCTTTTTTGCCTATTTGTACACAATATAATATATTTCCATATTTAGAAATTTTTTCTTTATATGTTTCTATATCAAATTCATCACTTTCCAATAAAAATTCTAAGTTATATTTATATTTGAAATTTTGGGCTTGTTTAACTGTTTGCCCCAATCGTTCACTTCTTATTGCTTGAGATCTAATTATTCTATCCAAATCCTTTAACATTTCCGGGTCAGATACTGATTTTTCGAATCCTTCTAACAAATAGAAAAACCCCATAGCTCCGGCATCTACGACAGCATTATTTTTCAAAATAGGAAAAAGTTCAGGAGTCTTTTTTACTGCATCATAGGCAACATTTTTTAAATATACCAAAAATAAGATGAAATCATTTTTATCACCTTGATAATTTACTGCTGCATCTGCGACTTCCTTTACAACTGTAAGAATAGTCCCTTCTTTTGGGCATAGAACTGTAGAATATGCTTTATTTCTTGCTTCAACAAATGCATTGGCCACATCGTCTATAGTTACAGAATCTTTATCTTTGATACTGGATAAAAACCCATATATAATATTTCCGAATATAAATCCGGAAGTTCCCTTTGCTCCTATCAAAATTGAGTCAGATACAGTATTCACAAATTCTTTCATTGTTGGTTCATGGTTCAATTTTACCAGATCATTTTCTACAGATTGAAGGGTCATAGAAATATTTGTACCGGTGTCACCATCTGGTACAGGGAAGACGTTTAAGTCATTTAATACATCTGCATACTTGGATACCCAACGACTTGCAGCAATAAAAAGCTTGGTAAATCTCATTGCATTTAAGTTTTTTATCTCTATTCTCATAAATCCTCCTTATAAATTTTCCATGATATTGTAAAAATATCCCAATTTTTTTGATTTATTTTTTTAATTTTTTAGCAGTTTTATCAAGTCAAATATACCGTTTAATGTACTTCTGATTCTGATTCTATTCCTATCACCATTAAAATTATACTTTTTTACAGATATTTTATCTTTTACTTTTACTGCTATATAGACCAAACCAACCGGCTTATTAGTCTCATCAGATAGTGGACCAGCTATTCCGGTAGTGGCTATTCCGGTATCACTATGCAATCCCGTAACCATTTCTATTGCGGTTTCTTCACTTACTGCTCCATATTTTGATAATGTTTCAGCATTTACACTCAAATATTTTTCTTTAGCTTCATTACTATATGTAACAAATCCTTCTTTATAGACTTTGGAAGCTCCAGATATTCCGATTATTTTGCTGGCAATAAGTCCACCTGTGCAAGATTCACCTGTCGAAACAGTAAGATTTTTTTCCAGAAGAAGTTTTACCAAAACTTCCTCTAAAGTATCGTTATCTTCCCCAAAAATATAGTCGCCGATTTTATCGTATATTTTCTTTACAACTTTTTCTACGTTTTGTTTATTATTAAAAAAGCTTTGAAGTCTTACTATCGTTCCATGGGATTTTACCAAAAATTCATAATGTATTTTACCCTCAGTAAATAAATCCTTTACCATGTCATCAAGTATTGATTCTCCGAGTCCATAAGTCAAAATATCTTTTATATATATATGATCTATTCGGAAATTCTTTTTTTTGCTATACCATTCTATAAACTTTGGAAACATATTGTATAATTCTTTAGGTATACCCGGAAAAGCAACTATATCATCTATATACATGGCTGGTGCCATTCCCACATCATTTTTAAAAGAAATAGCTCCCACAGGTTTTTCTATTTGTTTGATATTAGATTTTATAAAAGGTAGGTTTATATTTTTAAATTTAACTCTCAATTCCTCCATTTCTTCATCTTCGACTATAAGCGGCAGATTCAGATATTTTCCTATAGCTGCCTTTGTAATATCATCTATTGTCGGCCCAAGTCCGCCGGACATGATTAAAAGGTCGACATTTTTTTTGGCATAATCAATGGCCTTTATGATTTCACTCTCTATATCTCTTACAATCATTTTAAATTCTATTTCCACAGCATATCTATTTAATACTTCACTTATATATATACTATTTGTATCTATCATTGCTCCATTTAACATTTCAGTTCCAACTAAAATTATACCAACTTTCATTTAGATAAACTCCTTTATATTATGTCCATTTAAATAATGTCCAGATACATATCATTATAAAATTTCCTACTACACCGGCAAGAAAATCATCAAGCACAACGCCAATCCCTTTCGGGAAATCCTGCGACTTGTAAATTGGTCCGGGTTTTGTAATATCCAAAATTCTGAATATTATAAAAGCGAAAACTAATGCTCTTATAATTCCTATAAAAGTATTTGGTGTAATAAAAAATAAAGTTGTCAAATACCCCAGGACTTCATCAATAACTACATTTTGAGGATCTTTTTCCTTAAAAATCTCTTCTTCGCAAATATCGCTTATATAGACCGCAAACATAAAAAATACGATTAAAAATAAAAAATAAAACGAATAATAAAATAGCATATTCGGAAAAAAATTTTTTACAAAATTTAAGATTAAAAATAACGGAATACCTCCAAGTGTTCCTATCGTACCAGGCATTATGGGAAAATCCCCCAAACCAAACCATGTACCGAGACTTCTTATCAATTTCAAATTTTTATTGTTATTCATAAATTAAAATACACCCCTTTGATAATTGTAATAATAAGGAGAGATAAATGATTTATCTAATAAAGAGAGAATTTCAATAATCTCTTCTGGCGTCTCATTAGAGAATTCCAAGACATATTCATTTATATCTAGATCATTTAAGTTTTTGTCATTTATTATATTCAGAGGTTTATCAAAATAAATCTCAGTATTTCCCATAGGATTTCTCAAAACACTAAATTCGTCTCCCTCTTCATTTCTAATTTTTTTATCAGTTTTATTAAATATATCCGACTCCATAGTCATAGCTTTTAATTTTGAATAAATAAGTATAGCTTTTTTTATAGAAGTAGATCCGATTTCTTTTATTTTTGCAAATGAAATTTCTGGTGAAATGATTATTGTATCTATATTTTTAAAATTATCTGCTAACATTTCTATTGATAATCTATTGATTATATTAAAAGTCCAATGTAATGTTAAATTTTCTGATTTATTTTCTAATAATTCGTATAAATTATATACTATTGCACTTTTTATCAAAGGTTTTTTTATATTTTTTTCGAGAATAATGTTATTAGTTGCTTGATAAATTTTTTTTATGCCGAATCTTTTTACAGTCTTTATTTGTTCTTCATTACTGGCAATTACAGATATTAGTATGTTTTTTCCATTTTTTTTCTTATAACATTCGTTTTGATTAAAATTTATTTTTTCAACGGATTTTCTGTAATAACTTTCCATTAATTTTACGTTTAGTCCTTCAGAGCATATTCTTTTCATTGCTTTTAAAATTGATATCGGGAAAAATATATTTTCATCAATATCACAAGTAACCTGCTCTGAATAAAAATTTGTATTTCCAAGCTCATTTATTTTAGACAACAAATCAATACTTGAGGTTGGAGTGGATTTTGCTTTCTCTAAAATATTGTTTCCTGTATATTCAAAAGATATTTCTCTATTATAAGCGTTATTACATTTAAAAATTATTTTTGGAAATTGATTTAGCTTAGCGTGTATCTCTATATGTATGGGAATTTTTTTTTCTATTTTAAGTTCATTTGAAATTTTATCATTCATATATTTAGAATAATTTTTATATATAAATTCACATTTGGGTGGTATTTTTTTTAAAAATACGACATCTCCCGATTTTGCTGATGAACTCTCAATATTTTTTCCATTGCTACATATAATAATTTTATTTACAAATGTACCCTCTAGAATATTGTAGTCTCTATCTAAAAATATTATACCATCACCGAGCTGAATATCATTCGTTAAATATATTTTATTTGTTATTAATTTTCCGATTTCCTTTCCAATATTAGAAGAATAATTTTTATTTATTATATTTTTATTATTTTCGTAAAAATATGGAATTTCATAGCCTCTATTAAAAATCTCAGATACATTTTCTTTACGAGGTGTCCCATTGATTATCTTTTTATAATAATCAACTACTTCGAAAACATAATTTGGATCTTTCATTCTTCCTTCTATTTTTATGTTGTCAATCCCTATATCCTTCAATTTATTTATTTCATGAATACCTAAAAGTTGGTCTTTTGGGCTAAGAAAAAAACCTGAATCGTTATTTTCATCCATGTATTTTTTCCTGCAAGGCTGAGCGCAAAGGCCTCGATTGCCACTACGCCCTCCGATAAAACTACTCATATAACATTTACCGGAATAGCAGATGCATAGTGCTCCTGATACAAATACTTCCAACTCAATATCGGTATTTTCTTTTATATTCTTTATTTCGTCAAAAGATAGTTCTCTCGGGAGAATTACTCTATTAAAACCGATAGATTTTAAAAAATTGATTTCTTTATGAGTTCCTATCCCCATTTGTGTACTGGCGTGAATATCTATATCCGAAAAGTTATTTTTTAAAAATTTAAAAAGTCCGAAATCTTGAATAATTATTCCATCCAGGCCATGTTCGTATAGAGATTTTAAATTTGGATATAAAAAATCCATTTCATTGCATGTCATAAGAGTATTGAGAGTAAGTAATAATTTTACTCCCCTTTGATGTGCGTAATCTAATGAATTTATAAATTCATCAACAGTAAAATTGCCTGCATTTCTTCTGGCCCCGAATCCCTTTAATCCCATATAAATCTCATCAGCACCTGCTTTTACAGCAGAATAAAATCGTTCCATATTTCCGGCAGGAGCCACAATTTTCATATAACCCCCTCTGGGGTATATTTTAGCTTTTTAAAAAGTTCAATAACTTTTATTCTTAATTCTTCTATACTTCCATTGTTATCAATAATAAAATCAGCCCTTTTTATTTTATCTTTTAACGGCATTTGGGCAGCAATTATTTTTTGGGCTAAACCTATATCAATATTATCTCTGTTTATCAATCTTTCTATTTGCAATTTTTCATCCAAATATATGAGTAAAGTCTTATTACATAAGTATTCCAAATTATTTTCAAAAAGTAACGGAATATCAAAAACTATAAATGCATCATCTATAGTTTTATTTTTTATATTTTGAAAGTAATTGATGACTTTTGGATGTATTATTTTATTCAATTCTATCAATTTATCATTATCGGAAAAAACAAATTCCTTTAATAGTTTTCTATCTACCACACCATCATTCAATACGGAATTACCAAATTTTTGTTTTATTTCAAAAATGGTCTCAGAAAGATTAAATACATCCTTTGAGATAATATCAGCATCATAGATGGGTACTTGTAAATCAAGAAATATTTTGCTTACAGCAGATTTTCCTGATGAAATTCCCCCTGTCAGACCTAATATCATATACTCACTTCCAGATTTAATATTTATTAATTATAGCATATTTTTATTTACTTTAATAGAATAAAAAATATAAAAAAGGAATTATACTAATTTATAACTAGCATAGATTCCTTTTTTATATTGTCGATTTTAAAATTTAATCAAATTTAAAATTAAAATTACCAAAACTAAAAGGCATATTTTGAGAATCTGGTTCGGAATCTTCGAATATATCACTTTTTTTTCTTATCTTGATGTCCTCAGTAGAATTATCATTTTTAATTGTAGTTTTTAGAATGCTGTCATCAAAAACAACCTTTGGAGCTTCAAAAAAATTCATATCTTCCTTCTGATTATCTGTTGGGATATTGTTATCTGAACTTTTGAAAATATCTTCTATTTTTTCATTTGGAGAAAATTGATCATTCATAAATGGTCCATTTTCTGCTTCTGATTCTACAAAAATTGGTTCATTCACAAAAGGATTTGATGTAGTTGTTGTTTCTATAACAGGTTTTTCAATAGTAGGTGTACTAGTAATGAAAGGGTTATCAAATAATTCATCTGATTCATTTTTCACTGGAGTATCTGAAAAAAGTTCCTCAATTGTTGTTTTTTCAACAGGAACACTTTGAAAGATTGGTTCTATGCTGATTTTTTCTTCTTCAATTTTTTCAATTTTTTCAACTTCTTCAACTTCTTCAACTTTTTCAAAAACTAGACTTTCTACTATCGGTTCAACTACTGGTTCTTCTACTGGTTTTGGAGTTAATAATTCTGGAGAAATTTTTATTTCTTCTTTTGCTATTTCAGTAACTTCAATAATTTTTTCAGATGAGTTAGCTATTTCAGGTTCTTCAACCACTTCTGATACTTTTATTATGTCAGCTACTTTAATTATCTCAGGTTCTTTACTTTCTTCAGTTTCTACACTTTGATTAAACGCAGCTTGATCAGTTGTTACAGATTGGGTTTTCTCAATTTCTTCCAAATTGTTGCTATTTTCTAATAGATTTTGTTCTTTTGCATCTGTAGGGCTTTCTATCTTTTGTAATTCTGGAACATGTTCTTTTAGAATAGTATTTAAATCATATTTTTTAACGAGTTCATTGACAATATTTGCCTTCTCTACACCTAATTTTTGATTAAAAACAGATTGTTTCAATTGAGGAAAAATTTCTTCGACTTTCTTATCTTTTAAAGCAGCGATATTGTTTCTATATACCTCTAATATTTCGATATCAGTAACCGTAACTTTATCTTCTGCGTTAAGATTTAGAAAAAATTCTATTTCAACATTTTTCTTTATATTTTCTAGTGTTCTTTGTTGTTCATCAGAAAAAGGTTTCAAAATTATTTCTTCTTCAATTGCTTTTCTAACCAATAATTGCGCAATAGCATCCGGATTATTTTTAATTTCTTCAAGCTCTACTTCGTTTAATTTGATCATAATGGCACTCCTCCTACAATATTACAATTCTACTTTGCCAAAACTTTATTATTTGCTTAATGCGTTAAAATCAGCTATTACTTTTTCATTTGCTTTCATTTCAGCTTCAAGTTCTTTTTTGATTTCGCCGTATCTTGCAGCTAATTCTTTGTATTGTTCTCCGTTCAATTTTGATTTGCTGTTAGCACCTAAAACTTTTTCTTTAGCAGCAACTTCTGAATACATTTTTCTTTGTTGGTTTAATTTTTCTTGTGCATCCAAAGCTTCTTGTTTTCTAGCTTCATATAAAGCTTTTTCTTCAGCTTGTAAAACTTGGAAAGTAGCTTCTAAGTCAGCAAAATTAGCTTCTACGTCGCTTGCAAAAGCAACAGCTCCAGTTAATAAAATACATCCTACTAATAATAATTTTTTCATTGTAATCCATCTCCTTATAATTTTTTATTATATTTATGTTTTTTGAGTAAATCAAAAAACAACCACACTTGTATTATAATACATTAAGGTAAAAATTTGTAGTAAAAATTAAAAAAAATTTTATTTTTTATGTATTAAAAAGAATAATTATTCGAAAACCTTAATATTTAGCCATTTTAAAAATTTAATTCTTAATATGATTTAAATTTATTCTATAAAAAACATTGTATAAATTCCCGCTGCCAAGATATTTTCATTTTCATCATAAATCATAACAGTAAATACACCGGTTTTGCTGCCTTTATGCAATTTATTAGCAACGGCTTTTATCATTGTTCCGCTACCTATACCTTTTATAAAATTTAATTTCCCCTCCAATGTAACATTTTTTTTATTGCCAGTTCGAGATAATACTCCTGCAGCAGTATCAGCCAGAGTATAATAAACGCCTCCATGTAAGATTCCATGTGGGTTTAATAATTTATCAGTAACTGGTAGAATGCCCACAGAATGGTCTTCATCAAGCTCAATTATTTTCATACCTACAAGTTGGCTAAAAGGATTTTTTTCATTAGCCACATACATAACATCTTCAAAGTTCATAAAAACCTCCATCAAAGTCCAATAAATTAACAGTATAATTTTATTTTTAATATGATTTAAATTTAGTCTATAAAAAACATTGTATAAATCCCGGTTGCCAATACATTTTCTGCTTCATCATAAATCATAACAGTAATTACACCAGTTTTTTTGCCTTTATGTAAAAATTTAGCAATGGCTTTTATTGTGGTTCCGCTACATGCTCCTTTTATAAAATTCATTTTTCCTTCCAATGTAACCCCTTTTTTATTATCAGTTCGGGACAATACACCTGCTACAGTATCAGCCAAAGTATAATAAGCGCCTCCATGCAACATTCCATGCGGATTTAATAGCTTATCATTAATTGGAAGAATCCCAACAGAATGATCTTCGTTAAGCTCAATCATTTTCATACCTATAAGTTGACTGAATGGGTTTTTTTCATTGGCCACATACATAACTTCTTCAAAATTCATAAAAGCCTCCATCAAAGTTCAATAAAATAATAGTATATTTTATTTTTTATTTGAAATTATTTTATCATTGTATTTACTAAAAGTAAATATTTATTTTTTCAAAAATATATAAAATACATATTTAAAAAAGCAGTGGTTTGTGGTATAATTACTCAACTTATAAAATTTTAAGGAGAATTAATAATGATAGGAGTAGAAGCTTTCAGAATAATAGGCGGTAGAAAATTGGTGGGTGAAATAAAAGTGGATGGTTCTAAAAACTCATCACTCCCTATTTTTATGGCGACACTTATAGAAAAAGGTGTGTACATATTGAAAAATGTTCCTAATCTCAGAGATATAAAAACTGCGATAGAACTCCTGACAAGCCTAGGATTAAGAGTGGAAAATATAAATGAACATACATATAGAATTACAAATAGTGGCCTCACTACATTGACAGCTGAGTATGAAATCGTAAAAAAGATGAGAGCTTCTTTTTTGGCAATGGGCGGGATTTTGGCTCATGCAGGAAAATGCAAAGTATCCCTCCCGGGTGGTTGCAATATCGGTCCTAGACCTGTAGACCTCCATTTGAAAGGATTCGAAACTTTGGGAGTCAAATATAAGATTGACCATGGCTACGTAGAGGCGACTGCTAAACATGGACTTAGAGGTGGAAATATTATATTGGATATGCCAAGTGTTGGAGCTACGGAAAATATAATAATGGCTGCTACAAAGGCAAACGGAACAACTATTATCGAAAATGCCGCAAGGGAACCCGAAATAGAAGATTTATGCCATTTTCTAAATAAAATGGGTGCAAAAATCCAAGGAGCTGGTACGAGCAAAATCACTATAGAAGGCGTAAAGAAAATGACTCCATGCGAGCATACTATAATAAGTGATAGAGTCGTAGCTGCAACATACATTGTGTTATCTATTTTATTTGACGGTGATATAATTGTAAAAGGTGTAGACAAAGAACACTTGAATGGCTTTTTAATAAAATTGGAAGAAATGGGATTAAAATATGAAATATCAGGTAATAATATGAGAATTTTATCAAATCTAAATGAATTATCTCCAATAAATGTAAAAACAATGCCTCATCCTGGATTTCCTACGGATGTTCAGGCGCCTATGATGACTCTGCTCTCCCTGATAAAAGGTATAAGTGAAGTAAATGAGACAATTTTTGAAAACAGATTTATGCATGTTCCTGAGCTGAATAGAATGGGAGCCAAAATCGATATTAATGGTGATTCGGCAACAATAATCGGTGTGAAGGAGTTGTATTCTGCTGATGTCATGGCAAGTGATCTGAGAGCTGGAGCGGCTCTTATACTGGCAGCCCTCAAAGCAAAGGGATCTACTGTAGTAAATAGAATATATCACGTGGACAGGGGGTACGAAGCTTTTGATAAAAAATTAAAAAAATTAGGTGCTGATATAGAAAGAATAAAGGTCGAAATATAATGACGTATCATACTTTGGAGATATAATGGAAAAAATTATAGGAATAAATCCTGCAATTGAAATTTTGCAAAATAAAGAAAAACATATAGAAAAAATAGAGATTTATAAAGGCATGAAAGATGAAAAATTAAATAGAATAAAAAAATTAGCTTCCGATAGAAATATAAAAATTTTCTATACGGATAAAAAAGTATTGAATTCACAAGGCGTTTCTGTCATTATTAACGAATATGATTATTATATAGAATTCGGAGAATTTTTGGAAAAAATAGCTCCTCTGAAAAAAAGTATAGTTTTAATTTTGGATGGAATACAAGACCCTAGAAATTTTGGTGCAGTGATAAGAAGTGCTGAAGTTTTTGGTGTAAATGGAATAATAATTCCGGAAAGAAATTCTGTGCACATAAATGAAACTGTTGTAAAAACTTCGACCGGTGCTATAGAACACATAAACATTACAAAAGTAACGAATATTTCTAATGCAATAGAAAAATTAAAACGGCTCAGTTACTGGATATATGGAGCGGATGGTAGTGGAAATAGTGATTATTCTTGTGAGAAATATACTGATAAAGTTGTTCTAATTTTGGGTAGTGAAGGAAATGGAATTAGAAAAAATGTAAAAGAAAATTGTGATTTATTGATAAAAATACCTATGTATGGTAAGATAAATTCTTTGAACGTTTCGGTTGCTTGTGGTGTTCTGCTTTCCAAAATAGCTGAAGCACATAATAAAAATTAAAGTACAAAAAATTTATTAATATTTATGAGGTGAAAATTTTGAGAGAATATAATTTTAAGGAAATAGAGATAAAATGGCAAAAAAAATGGGAAGATGAAAATATATTTAAAACAAATAATAAAGAACCGGATAAAGAAAACTATTATGTATTAGAAATGCTTCCGTATCCATCAGGAAAATTGCATGTTGGTCATGCTAGAAACTATACTATCGGAGATGTCATAGCGAGATATAAAAGAATGAAAGGTTACAATGTGTTGCATCCAATGGGTTGGGACGCTTTTGGTCTTCCAGCAGAAAATGCTGCCATACAAAATAATGTCCACCCGGCTATCTGGACCAAATCAAATATAGAAAATATGAAAAGACAATTAAAATTAATGGGTTTTTCATATGATTGGGATAGAGAAATAGCAAGTTATAAACCGGATTATTATAAATGGAATCAATGGATTTTTAAAAAACTTTATGAAAAAGGATTGGTCTATAAGAAAAAATCTTTGGTCAATTGGTGCCCGCAATGTAATACAGTACTTGCCAATGAACAAGTAGAAGATGGTAAATGCTGGAGACATAATGAAACATCTGTTATTCAAAAAGAATTAGAACAATGGTTCTTTAAAATTACTGATTATGCAGAAGAATTATTAGATGGTCATAACGAAATAAAATCCGGATGGCCTGAAAAAGTTATTACAATGCAAAAAAATTGGATAGGGAAATCATTCGGTACAGAGATAGTATTCAAAGTAGTCGAAAATGGAGAAGATTTACCAATGTTTACTACTCGTATTGATACCATATACGGTGTAACATACTGCGTGTTGGCTCCTGAACATCCTTTGATTGAAAAAATAATAGAAGTAAACCCCAGTATAAAAAATATTATATTAAATATGAAAAACACAGATATAATAGAACGTTCTTCAGAGGGAAGAGAAAAAAATGGAATTTTTACAGGATGGTATGTAGAAAATCCGATAACTCTTGAAAAAGTGCAATTATGGGTTGCTGACTATGTTCTGATGAATTACGGAACGGGAGCGGTAATGGCAGTTCCTGCTCATGATGAGAGAGACTTTGCTTTTGCCAAAAAATATAATTTACCTATTAGAGTAGTTGTAAATCCGTATGATAAAGATAAAAAAGAAATAAAATTGGATCCCCTTACAATGACAGAGGCATTTGTCGAAAGTGGAATCATGACTAATTCCGGCAAATTTTCCGGAATTCCACAAAATGACGCTTTGGAGCAAATCGCATTGTACGTAGAAGAAAATAAAAAAGGAACAAGAACTATTAAATACAGACTAAAAGACTGGGGCGTATCTAGACAAAGGTATTGGGGTACTCCGATTCCTGCTCTATATTGTGATAAATGCGGTCTGGTTATGGAAAAATATGAGAATTTACCTGTTATACTTCCTGAAGATGTTTCATTTAGCGGGAAAGGTAACCCACTAGAAACTTCTGAATCTTTTAAAAATGCTATCTGCCCTGTATGTGGTGGCCATGCTAGACGGGATATGGACACTATGGATACTTTTGTGGATTCTTCCTGGTATTTTCTAAGATATTGCGATTCGAAAAACGAAAAAGTGCCATTTGACAGAGAAATAATAGATGGTTGGGCTCCGGTCGATCAATATATCGGCGGAATAGAACATGCCGTAATGCATCTTTTATATGCTAGATTTTTCCAAAAAACACTTAGAGATCTAAATCTTTTAAAATCAAATGAACCTTTTAAAAAACTTTTAACGCAAGGAATGGTACTTGGACCATCTTATTATTCGGCCAAAGGAAATAGATTTCTATATCCGGATGAAATCATAAAAAAAGGAGATAAAGCATATTCTATTGAGACAAACGAAGAACTTTCAATTAAAATTGAGAAAATGTCCAAATCTAAAAACAATGGAGTGGATCCAGAAGAAATGGTAAAACAATTTGGTGCGGATGTTACAAGATTATTTATATTGTTCGCAGCTCCACCTGAAAAAGAATTGGAATGGAATGAGAATGGACTGGTAGGAGCATCTAGGTTTTTATCTAGAATATGGAGATTGGCTCTAGAAAATAAAGATAATATATCTTTTGGAGAAATAGAAACAGATAAAATCGACGATAGAGATAGAGCTATCTTGATAAAACTCAATCAGACTATAAAAAAGGTCTCAGACTCTATAGAGGACGATTATCATTTCAATACTTCTATAGCTGCGACAATGGAACTTACCAACGATTTACAAGATTATAAAGTAAATGTTATAGATAAAAACAATTTCACAACTGAATCTAAAAAAATATTTGGAGAAGTAATAAGAAATATTATAATTATGTTGTCTCCTTTCGTTCCACATTTTACAGATGAATTATGGGAAGAGTTTGGAAATAGTGGATATTTATTCAATGAGAAATGGCCTGAATATGATGAAAAATTTATTCAGGAATCTCAAATCACTATGGCTGTGCAAGTAAATGGAAAAATGCGGGGAACAATCAATGCAGAAAGAGGGACAGCCAAAGAGGTTGTCGAAACATTGGCTTTGAAAATACCCAATGTGAAGAAACATATAGAAGGTAAAAATTTGATTAAAATAATAGTAGTTCCGGACAAGATTGTAAATATAGTTATAAAAGAATAAATTTAATTTTCGTAAATTTATTTTCTATCAAAATAAGAATTTGTTTTAGTATAATTGTTATAATCACATGAAAGGTTTGTATATGCTTATTTTAAATATTAATAATTTTGTTAAAAGCATTTGATGACATGGTCAAGACAAATAGTTATGGTAAACTATTAAAAATTATTAAATTTTTTATTTATGGAGGTATTAAAAATGAGAAAAAAGTTAATCAGTAGTATTATGTTAGTAAGTATTTTGTTTAGTTCAACAAATATATTCGGTGCAGCGCAAAGGAGAACTAAAGGAGCGGCTGTTGGCGCAGGGGTTGGAGCTATCGTAGGACAAGTAATAGGAAAGAATACAAAAGGGACTGTAATAGGAGCGGCTGTAGGTTCTTTGGCGGGACTAGGTTGGGGAGCATACAGAGATAAACAAGAAGGAGAATTTAATAAACGTTTGGGAAGGAATAGTCAAGTAAGGATTTCAAGAAAAGGAGAAAATCTTAATCTTTATTTACCTAGTGGATTGACATTTGATACCGACAAACATGCGGTAAGACCTTCTTTCTATAGACCACTCAATGAAATTGCAAATGTTTTAATAGATTATCCTGAGACTAGAATTATAGTTTCCGGACATACTGATAGTGATGGTTCAGAACATTATAATCTCGAATTATCTGAAAGAAGAGCACAAAGTATCAAAAATTATCTGACAAGAAGAGGAGTAAGGGGAAGTAGAATATCAACGGTCGGTTATGGGGAATATGAGCCCATTGCTAGTAACCGCACTACAAGTGGAAAGGCTCAAAATAGAAGAGTTGAAATAGAAATTTTACCATATAGATAATAATAGTTCTGGTTATAAATAATTTTTAATGATGTATAGACGTCTAAATCCTTTTTTAAGGTAGGGATTTAGACGTTTCACATTTTATAAAAAGTTATAGATAAATATTTTATATTATTATGAAAAATTTTTCATAATACCTTATTGTGATTGTCTATGGAAGTTATTTAAAATGGTTCAGAGGTGGTATTAATGAGTGAATATAAATATAGTGAAGAAACCAAAAAAAGAATGATCAATAAATCAATTAAGACCCCGTTATTATTTATGATTCCTATAATACTTATTGAATCGGGTCTTGCAGCTTATCACATAAAGGATTATCATACTATGCTTTTTACAATAATCGGAACAACAATAATTATGGGAATTGCAATGTTTATTGGAATAAAAATTGGGCTGAAAATATTGAAAAAAAATCAACTTAATACTATCTATAAAATTGAGGATACGGTATTTAAGGAAATAAAAAAAGGAAAAGAAGTTATTTTTGATAATGACAAAATAGATAAAATTGAACAATATAGTAGTAACTCTGTAGTTATATTTTTGAAAGATAAAACCAATATTTTATTAGATAAGAATGTTGAAAATTATGAAGGATTAATTAAAGAATTAAATGATATTCATGAAATAAGACATATAGGAAATCAAAAAACCAATATTATAGTCCTCATAAGTATAATAGTTATGGCATCTTTAGTATTATTATTCTATAGAAGTACTGATAGGATAGTAGTTCTTAGCACTGGGACAATAATTTCCGGGTTGATTTTATATTCTTATATTAAGATATTTCTTAATAAATATATAGACAAAAAATTTAAAATATGTATGTTATTTATGTTTATAGTAATCTATCGAATAATTCAAAAAATACTATATTTATATGGAATAATATAAAATATTTAATAAATTAATGAAACATTTAGGAACAAAAAAATTAGAAACTCAATAGCTTATTGTTATATTTTAAAAATACTTAAATAAATTATGAACCTGATGTAAATAATTCAGGTTCAGCATTTTTTTAGTTTTTTATTTTGAAACAAACTCTTCTAAGATCATAACTTCTTTCTCTTTTGAACAAAACTCTTTAATATGGGGGATCAAACGTTTGAAATGTTCAGAATTCATGTGTTTATCCAACGCTTCTTGACTGATCCATTCTTCAATAAATACATATTCTGTATTAACTTTTGAATTGATGAAAAGACGATACTCTATACATCCTTCCTCTTTACGAGTAGCTGAAATAAGTTCACTAAAAAATGGTGCAGCAGCACTAGTTTTTTCAGGAATGAGAAAATTTTTGGCAACAACTCTTATCATATAGTTCTCCTTTTTTAAAATTTTTTATATAATGTATTATATATTTATAAGATTTTTGGTTTGATTTGTCAATCTATTTTTTTTATTTCCTAGCGTACAATAAATTATATATCATTTTTTCTATATTATTTTTTAACAAATATTTCATACTAACCTATATATTATGATGATAATCTAATTATTATTAGAAAACAATAGACAATTTTATTGAAAATGATATAATTATATAATAAAAATTATTTTATTAAAAAAATACCGTGAAGACTTAATCTGAAATAAAATAAATCAGGAGAAGACAAATGTATAAAAAAATATATATAATTTTGCTAATATTAGTTACAGGAATTATTGTATCTTGTAATAAAACAGAAAATCAAGAAATAACTAATGCAAAAGATGAAGCTATCACTAATCTATCAGATAAAAATTGGAAAAAGGTTATGGATAAAAAACATTTTTGGAGTATAATTGAAAAGGCAAAGAATACCGATTCTGAAATAATGTACTTAAATTTAATCAATGAAATTTCAAAATTGTCTGAAGATGAGGTAATAGTGTTTAATGCATATATAGGTTCATATACAGAAATAACAAATGATACAATATGGGTAGATATGGCGTGCAAAGTAATAAATGGCTATGTTAGTGATGATACAGGCCTATATTTTTCTTTGTGGCTGATTGCTCAAGGAGAGGCAACATTATTGAATGCATTAAAAGACCCGGATTCATTATCAGAATTACCTAAAATTCCTTTTGGAAATGCAGAATTTGAAATGCTTATGTCAATAGGGATGAATGAAAATACAGATTATGAAAAGATTATAAGTATATCAGAAAAAATTGTTGAAGAAATCAATCCGGGAATAATAATTAAAAATGGGAAAAAGTATGGAGATTATAAGAGTTTTGAGGATGCTATGAAGGATATTCCAAATATTCTGCCAAAACTAATAAAACGAGCAGAAAGAAACGGCTTTGATTGGAAAAATTATATATAAGGAAATTACATAGCATGGCTTTTGCAGTTAGAGAAAAGAAAAACAGTCTTAAAATCATATTAATATATGATTCTAGACTGTTTATTTTATTTAGATTGTTGTTGTGTTTTTCATTATTGATCGAATATTCGTATTAATATTTCATATTAGCTAAAATATTTGTAGGAAAAATTTATAAAAATTTTATAAAAATATTTAAAATTTTCTTTATTTTTGATATTTTAAAAATAATTATTTTTTTAGCAATCCTTCTTTTTCATAAAACTCCGGATGCCTATCTCTAAAAGTATGAATTGTTTCTCTGATATTTTTTATAACGGAAAGGTCTACGCTGCCGTAGATAATCTCTTGATTTTCTCCGCCTTCTGCTATTGTTTCTCCCCATGGGTCAATTATAATGGAGTGACCGCAATAAGTACCCATAGGACTCTCTCCGACACGGTTACATGCAACAACAAACAACTGATTTTCTA
Source organism: Fusobacteriaceae bacterium (assembly GCA_031289425.1). Lineage (GTDB taxonomy): Bacteria > Fusobacteriota > Fusobacteriia > Fusobacteriales > Fusobacteriaceae > JAISST01. Next base: position 6,576 of record JAITPM010000002.1, on the reverse strand, counting down.
TTGCTCTGGCACGTAATAAAGTCTTCCAATGACTTACTCTTGGGTTTGGAAAATCGGAAGTCACTATGATAGCTTCTGCACCTTTAAGGGCATATATCCTTCCAAGTTCGCAAAATCTAATATCATAACATATCATTAACCCAAACTTTCCTAATTCTGTTTCGATTACATCTGCTTTATCTCCGGGTTCAATCATATGATTTTCATCCATATCACTATATAAATGCATTTTGCTATAATCACCAACGATCTCCCCATTTCTGTTTATCAAAAAAGTTGTATTTCTAATTTTTTTGTCTGCAGAACTTTTTGTGGCTATAGACCCGCCTACAACCCACACTTTATATTCTTTGGCAAGATTTTGTAATACAAAAACTGAAGGCCCATTTTCCGGTTCACAAAAATTGTCCATGTCATGATACATCTTATCTGAAAATCCATAACTCCAATCTTCAGGTAATACAACAACATCCGGAATAGGGGCATTACTCATTGCTTCTTTGAACAATTTCTTAGCATTTTCAAAATTATATTCAGGTTCGCAGAATTTTATATCAGTTTGTAAAAGTGCAAAATTTATCATTTTTCCCTCCTGTTCAAATTAAAAACCAATTTACAATTATTTATATTCCTTTATATTTAATTTTAAGAAAACAATCAGATTAACACTTTATATTCCTTTAGAATAAAGAATTGCTCTGATAACAAGCACAATGAAGGTGACAACCGTTATACTCCATCCGTTTTTCAGCATCGCTTTAATATTTTTTGAATGTGCTAAACCCATGGTTCCGACCATATCTACTGTAGGACTCACAAAGAATGTGACTTGGCAACCAAGCAAAACGATAAATGACCATATCCCCATATTTACTGACATTGCAGTAACTGTAGGAAGGAATAATTCATGTATTATTTGTGCTTGAGCTACTCCTGCTCCCGATATTCCGAATACACCAATTGCTGCTGCAATAATTAAGAATGCAACTACTCCACCCATATCAATTAACGGTTTCATATAATTTGAAATAGCGTCAAAGGCACCTGATTTTGATACATAATTTAAAAAGGGATCAAATAAAATAAACATAAAAAACATCCAGAACATTTTTGATGCTCCTTCCACTAATTTTTTCAAAGCATTTGTAATACCCATTCCGGCTGCAAGACCAGTTATTAATGCCGCACTAAGCATTACAACAATAGCATAGGCTGCACCTGCCTTTGATATCACTCCATAAACTAACATTCCAATCATAGTTATAATAAAAGCAAATGTGGCTCTGTTAATTACCGGAGTAACTTTAAAATCTACAGCTTTCGTTTCGCTATCACTAAAAGTTTCTTTGCCTTTGGTAACTTTTTGCGTGTGGCAAGCCATAAAATATGTAGAAACCCAAATGATTACTCCCATAGGTATCCCGGCATTAATCATAAATTTAGAATAAGTTATTCCTGTCAAACCCATTATAGTTGCCACAGGTGGTACAAATGGCCCTATTTGCAACCCTGTGGCAGCGGCACCGTGAAATATTACTCCCAGAGTGCTTGGTGTCAATCCTAAACATGCAACGATAGGAATCAATATTGGGGCAACAATAGCTACAGAACCTGACAAGGTACCCAACATAGATACCAACAATGTACATGTAAACATAGAGATTAAAATTGCTTGTTTTTCAGTCTTAATATTTGTCTTCTCAATAACGAAATAAACAATGTTTTGAGCAACTTTCGTATGAGTTAACACTTCTCCAAGACCTGACCCAAGAACAATTATGAACCCTATCAATGACAAGAAAGAATTCAGAGAATTTTTTAATGTATTCCCGAATCCAATGACACTTTCACCTGTCATAAAGGCTCCAAGTAAAACACAAAGAAGTACAGATAGGTTCATATCCTTTCCTTTGAGCATCAAATAAATGTAAAGAATAAGCGGTAAAAAACCTAGAATTGGTGGTAAATCAAAAATCATAAAAACCTCCTTTTTTAAATAAAATAATTTCTTATAAATAAACTTTTAGTTCCATTGCAATTTCTCTAAGCTTTTCAAGACTTTCTAAAGTTTTATCTCTATTTAACTTAGCCAATCTTATGCAAAGTGCATTCAATATTGCCATTGCTCCAACGTAGGAATAGGTTCTGTCGCTCTTTTTACTGATAAGCGTGCAGTCAGATATTAATGCAAAAGGTGATGTCAATGTATCCGTAAGAGAAATTATCTTAAGGTTTCGAGCCTTGAAAAATTGAGTAATTTTGTATGTGAATTCTGTATAAACTCTAAACGATATCGCAAATAATACATCATTTTCTTTTACATGGAGTAATTTATGTGTATAATCTTCTACTCCGGAAGTTATGATTTCAATGTTTTCATTAAATTCTTTAAGCATAAAATACAGATAATATCCTAATGAATATGAAGACCTGCTTGAAACAATGTAGACAGTCCCGGCATTGGCAATAAGGTCATACGCTTTATTAAAATTCTCATTCAAATTTTCGTTTGAAAGTTTTTTCAAAATTTCGATATCATCTAAAATAACATTACTCAATATAGAATCTTCTTCTTCATTTTGTAAAATTGATTCTTTGAATTCTTTCATTGGAGTCATTTCTTTTTGCATAATTTCTTGAATACTTTTTTGAAATTCCGGATATCCTTTAAAATTAAAATGTTGTGTAAATCGAATAATAGTAGCTGAGCTTAATCCTGTAAGATTTGAAATATCTTTTATAGAAAAAAAGGGTATCTGGGTCAAGTTTTCTAAAACAAAATCAGCCATTTTTTTAAAACTTTTTGTAAGAGTTTCATATTGTTCTTTTATAATATTAATAATATATATTTCCATATTTCACCTCGCATTTTAATTTGATATTACATTATAAAAAAATAAAAGTCAAGCTTTTTTTGTAATATTTTTTACAAATATATATTTTTTTGTAAATATATTTACATTTTATCTATAATAGCTTCAAAAATTGGAAAAGATATATAAGCTGAATTTAAAATAATGTTCATGTCCGAAAACAGCTAGTATTTTTAAAAAATTATGTTATCATATATTAGGTGATGTTGATGAACATTAAAGATTTAAAAATGTTAGATTCAAAGGCTTGTTATTCAGCATTCAAATCCCATGATACGAGATTTGATGGTAAATTTTTTATTGCATGTAAAACTACGGGAATATATTGTCGTCCAATCTGCAGAGTAAGAATGCCAAAAGAGGAAAATTGTAATTATTTTATAAGTGCAGCAGCAGCGGAAGCAGCCGGATATAGGCCTTGCCTAAAATGTCGTCCGGAATTAGCTCCCCACTACCACAAATTAAATGATGCCAACAACCTTGCCCATAGGGCAGCCATGATTATGGAAAAAGATTATCTATTCGATAGTAATATTGAAGAGGTCGCTAAACAACTGGATATAACAGCAAGGCATCTACGGCGAGTATTTTTTGATGAGTTTGGAGTAACACCGATACAATATCTACATACACACAGATTGCTTTTAGCTAAAAATCTTATCACTGATACAAATCTATCTATATCTGATATAGCCATGAATGTTGGCTTTGGAAGTATAAGAAGATTTAACGATTCATTTAAAAAAAGTTATAATTTATCACCAACGCATATTAGGCACATGAACGAGTATAAACATGTCAATAGCCAAAATATAATGATTTTGATAAGTGTCATACCACCCTATGACTGGGATTCTATAATATCCTTTCTTACAGATAGATTGATTACGGGTGTTGAAATGGTCACTGATAATAAATATTATAGAACTGTATCTATAAAACTTGGAGACAAAAAATATAATGGATGGGTTTCAGTAGAATATCTACATGATAAAAATTCTTTATTAATTACAATCGAAAATAAATTGATGCCGGTTTTATCAAATATAATATATGGTATAAGAAGTCTCTTTGATACAAATTCTGATCCTATAGAAATATATGAAAAGCTCGAATCTATGAATAATGTTAAAGAGGGACTTTGTAAAATAGGCGTACGGCTTCCGGGAAGTTTTGACCCGTTTGAGATGGCAATAAGAGCTATATTGGGGCAACAAATAACAATTAAAGCAGCCAAAACCCTTGCAATGAGAGTTGTTCAATCTTTTGGAGAAAGTATTAGTACTCCTTTTGAAGGATTAAAATATGCATTTCCTGATGCCGAAAAAATTTATTCCCTTGGCGAAGATGCACAAAATCAACTGGGGCCATTGGGAATAGTCAGATCCAGAAGTAGAGCAATATACGCTTTAGCAGAATCACTTGTCAAAGGCAATATATCTTTTTTTAACTACATTCACCCTGAAAAAGAATTAAATAAATTGCTTTTGTTACCCGGAATAGGACCATGGACTGCATCATATATCGGTATGCGTGCATTTAACTGGCCAGACGCTTTTCCACATGCAGATTATGGTGTCAAGAAAGTTTTTTCTGATAAAAATGAGAAGGAATTAAAGGAACTTGCAGAAAACTGGAGGCCATGGAGGTCTTATGCAACAATTAATATTTGGAATTTTCTAAAAACGGAGGAAGAGTAATGGTATATTACAATGAAAAAATAAAAACCCCTATTGGATCTATGCTTGCTACAGCAGAAGGAGATTCCTTAACCGGATTATGGTTTATTGGGCAAAAATATTTCCCAAAAATACAAAAAGATTGGACTTTAGATTATGATTATACTTTATTTTTAATACTTCAAAAATGGATTGATTCTTATTTTGAATATAAGAATCCCCCAATCAATTTTAATGTCTCTCCAAAGGGAACAAAATTTCAAGGTGAAGTTTGGAAACTCCTTTCTGCCATTCCACATGGAAAAACTACTACATATGGAAAAATAGCAAAAGAAATCTCTGACAATAACGGAATAAGAACCTCTCCCAGAGCTGTAGGACATGCTGTGGGGCACAATCCAATTTCTTTAGTCATACCTTGTCATAGGGTAATAGGTTTTGATGGAAAATTGGTAAATTACGCAGGAGGGATTGAAAAAAAAGAAATTCTCCTGAAGGTAGAGGGAGGAATATCAATTCTTTCACAAATTCCTTTATAATTTTTTTAGTATATATACTGCTTTTCCTATTATTTTTATATCTTTTATTTTCCGACCTGCAAAAGTCAGTGGTGCGTAGGCAGGGTTTTCAGCTGAAAGTATTATTTCTCTTTCTTTCAAATAGAATCTCCTTAATGTAGCTTCATTATCAAGCATAACAATGGCTATTTCACCATTACTGACAGCTTGTTGGCTGCGGATGAATATTATATCTCCTATATCAATGCCGGTATTAATCATGCTGGCATCTTTTACTTTGAGAGCAAAATCTATATCCTTTTCTTTTTCTATCCATACAAAACTCTCTGGGTCTTTATAAGCTAATAATGACTCACCACAATTGATGCTCCCAATTAATGGGATTTTTTTTAGATTGTAAATTTCTTTATTATCATCAGGTATATTTAAAATATAGGCCGGACTTACACCAAAAAATAAGGATAGTTTTTCAATGGTTTTTCTTTTTAGATTTTCCACTTCTCCTCTTTCCCATTTTGCTACTACAGATTTTTGTACTCCCAATTCTTTCCCCAATTCCTCGCAGGTCAAGCCCATTTTCTCTCTCAAATATTTTATTCTTTTTCCGGTCATATTCATATACAACTCCATCTTTTTAATATCACGTGTCTTTATTTTACCATTTATTTATAAAAAATCAATATTTTTTTAAATTGTGTCTAAAAAATTTTAAATTTTAGTTGCAAATTTTTTATTAATGTGATATTATTTTTGTGTCATAAAAAGACACAAACGGAGGTGGAATAAAGTTGTTAAAAAAAGAATTATTATTATCTTTTATGGCATTGCATAACGATAACAGCAAATCACTCGCAGAATATTTAAATATCACTCCTACCAGGTTCTCGCAAAAACTAAATGAAACCAAAAATGCTTATTTTACAAAAGAAGAAATGGAACGTATTAAGGCTAAATATAAATTATCAAACAAAGCATTCATGCAAATTTTTTTCGCTTTATAGTGTCATTTAATGACACCACAAATTTAGGATATCCTTGCAATATCTAAGGGGTAACATTATTGCAGAAAAACCTAAATGTTTTTATTTTTATACCAAACGGGGGGGGTTCGAATGGCTACAAGAATATATCAAGGAAATGCTTCGAAACAAGTAGCGAATCTAAGGAATGGTAGATTGTATGAGTGTGCTACATCACATCAAATTGCTAAAATTGATAAAGGAAAAGTTTATCATGGTTCTACATCATTTGTTTTATTGACAATAAAAGATGGTAATGTATTCGAAGGAAATAGCACAAACCAAATTGCAAAATTTGACGGGGAAAAATTGTTCAAATGTGCTACATCACATCAAATCGCATATATAGAAAGTTCCGGGAAAATATTTGATAGTACAACTTCAAATTTAATAGGGAGAATAGACGGATATCTATCGCAAGATGAGATTATCGCAATATTATATATTGTATTTGGACAGTTTTAGGGTATAATGTTGTTGAGGGGGG
>JAITPM010000109.1 GCA_031289425.1 Fusobacteriaceae bacterium | reverse complement strand
AGAATCACAAGGTGTAATTATATAAATCAAATTATTATCAGAATATTCTTCATTTAATTCAATGGATGATTGAATCAAGATAGGGTATATGTCCGGAATAATCATATGATCAATATCGTATTTATTCCTTATATATTCTACCGTTTTGGGACATCTTATATCCAGTACACATTTATCTGTTTTATTTATAAAACTTTTATATTTATCTTTTACAATTTGTATATTATTTTTTTTACATGTTATTATATTATAATTTTTTTTTTTAATATTTCCTTTAATTTTTCATTGTCATACATAGCTAAAACAACAGGATTTAACCATATTAATTTTTCCATCAATTTCTCCTAATATTATTATTTATCTTCAAAAAAATGCTTTGATATCAGAACTATTATATAGCATTTATATTTAAATGTCAAATATTAATTTTTTGATTATTATGGAATATTCTTTATAGATTACATAACCCTAAAAAGGAAATAATGGGTTTTTGGCGCCACCATTTCCTTATTAAGAATATGTTTTTAAATCAAGCTTACTTTATTCGTTTTATAGGATATCCATCCTTATACAGTACATCTGAATATAATTGACCATCTTCATCGTATTCTTTAAAACTTCCTACCCTGTTTCCATTTTTATAACTTCCTAGATAATAAAGACGACCATTACTGTGATATCCTCTGGAGATTCCATTAGGATTTCCATTTTTATATGCTATTTCTCGATATAATTTACCATTTTCATAATATTCTTTTTCTAGCCCTTCCTTTTTACCATTTCTCCAAAGAATTGTTGATTCTACCTTACCGTTGTAATGATAACTTTTTTCTATACCATTAAGATTACCATTTACCCAAGTTCTCGACATTTTAATGTTTCCATAATCATAATATCCTTTCTCATTACCATTTTTTAATCCATTTTTGTAATAAGTTATATTTTCAATTTCACCACTTCCATAGTATGTTCTATATGCGCCGTCAAGTTTTCCGTTTTTTATATCAGCTCTATAACTTTCATAATCACCGATACTATACATAATACCTGTATATGGCTCAGATTCATATAGTTGATAAAGTAGTCCATCATCTTTGCGTTGGGTTTGATTTTCATCTATGATTCTTGTCAATGTGTTATTATTATTTTCTACCTTTGTAACTACACTTTTATCTTCACTATATTGGATGAATGCACCATCAGGATTACCGTCTTTCCAATTGTTTTCTGATTGAAGATTTCCATTATCGTAGTATTTTTTTTCTTTTCCATTGAGTTTACCATTTTTATAAGTTCTTTCGGCCTTTAATTGACCACTCATATAGTATTCGCTCCATTTTCCATCCAATTGCCCATTTAAGAAATTATGGATTTGACGTGGTTTTCCGTCTATATAATATTCTTTTCTACTTCCATTGAGTTTACCGTAACTATAGAGTTCTTCCAATTGCAATTTTTTATTTTCATAGTATGTCTTTACAAATCCATCATAATTACCATCTTTATAATTTTTTTCAGATTGTAATATTCCATTTTCATAATATGTTTTAAGTATTCCGGTTCTTTTACCATTTTTGAAAGTTCCTCTTTCACTTACTTTTCCATTGTCATGGTATATTACATAGTCCCCATTTAATATTCCATTGCTGTATCTAGCTTTTGATTCTATTTTACCAGAATTATTTGTCGCCTTAGCTATTCCGGTATACGGTGCTGAAGACCCTTCTCTATAAAGCAATCCTCCAATTTTCTGATATTTCTCAACATTTTTACTGGATTTACTAGAATTTTTATAATAGTCAGAATTATCTTTAATCTTTTTTCCCTTACGGTTATATTCTTTTATTGTTCTAAGAGACCAAGAATCACCACTATATTCGTATATACCACTTAATTTACCATTTTCCCAATACCTCTTATGTCTTCCCTTTGGAGAGCCATTTACATAATTTGTTTCACTGCTTATTTTACCATCAGAATAATATTCTCTATGTATCCCGTTTTTATTACCATTTTGATAAGTAGTTTCTTCTTCTTTTTTTTCATTGGAGTTATATAATATTTCTTTTCCATTTTTATATCCATCTTTGTAATTAGACGAAAGATTCAATTTACCATTTTCGTAATATTTCTTATATAATCCATTTCTTTTTCCATTTTTGAAATTAGATGTTATTTTTAATTGTCCGTTAGAATAATATTCTTTCTCTAATCCGTTTTTAATGCCGTTTCTGATATTGAATTCAAATTCAACTGCACCACTATCATAATATCCTTTTATAATCCCGGTGTATGGCACTGATTCATCACTTTTATAATATGCTCCATTTCGATACTGAACTTGACCATCCGATATTTCTCTACTAAAAACAATAATGCTAATCATTAAAAATAAAAATATTACTTTTTTCATAGATTCCTCCATTTTTCGTTTTATTTATGTTCACAATAATTTAGTATTTTTTTTAAATATTTAGGTGACTCTTTTATAACAATAACATACTATATTTTTGCAAAATCGTAAAGCATTATATTTTTTGAAATTGAAAAATATGAATAAAACATAGAAATTTTGGGAAAAAATCATTATAAATTTTTTTTAAGAAATTTATAAAAAAATATAATAAAGCTTATTAAAATAAGAAATTGTATAGTAAAGGAGTTATATAATAAGGTTCTACTAATAAAAAAAGGTTCTATAAAGAACCATTTTATTCTATTATGTAATTATAATAACAAATATCTGTTATTTTTTGGGTTTAAACACAAATGTTTTGGTAAAATACACCTTTATGCTTATATTTTTATAATAAATCGGACTAAATTTCCATTTTCTTAAAGCAGAAATAACTTCATCATCAAACCCCAATACCTTATTTCCATTAACAATCTGTATATTTTCTATATTTCCATCAAATCCTACTAAAAATTTTGCAGTCACAGAAACATTTCTTTGATAGCGCATTTGTTCTGCTTTTACTGGATAGGAAGGATCAGATTGTCGGATTATTCTGTATGTTATTCCTGCTGGGGATAGGGCAGTATAGCCACCGTTTCCATTTGATATAAAGTTTTTATTTTCATTAAGGCCTCTTGAATCATCAGAGATTTTTTTGTTATCCAGGACATTTTCAGTTTTTTCTTTTTTTACTATTTTCTTTTTGGGTATAGGAACTTTATCTTTTTTTGTCTCAACCTGTTTCGGTATTTCGTCCTTTATTTCAGATACTTTTATTTCTATTTCTTCTTCTACTTTTTCTTCGGCAGAATCATTTGTGTTTTCTTGATTTTGAACATCATTATTTATTTCATCTACAACAGGAGCATTTTGTACATTAAAAGTGATGGGTACTTGTATAATTTTATCGCCAATTGTACCATTTCCAAATCTATAATCCATCTTTAAAAATATAAAAATATGTAAAATTATTGATATAATAAAAAATTTCATATACTTTCCTTTACCAAATATGATTTATTCTTTTAAATTGAGTGATAAATTCTCTACCCCGTGTTTTTTTATTTTTCCAATGAGGTCAGTTATAATATGATATTGTAAATCTTTATCAGCCGAAATAGAGACATCCTTGACTCCATCCAAAATCTTATCCAGGTCATCCAAAGTTATTTCTTGGCTTTTATTATCTATCAAAGCATAATAATTGCCATTTCTATCTATTATTATTTCCAAAGAAATCTTTTCAGATTTTTCTACTATTTCAGAACTGGGTAATTGAATAGCTATATTGCCAAATTTATTAAATGTAGTCGAAATCATGAAGAATATCAACAATTGAAACACTACATCTATAAGAGGAGTCAAGTCTAAGGCCATGAGTTTCCTTTTTTCCCTTCTTTTTATCATATCCCTTCACCCTATTCCCTTATGATATCAATGATGCTGGTAGCAATTTTGTCTATTTCATCTTCTATACTTTCAATTTTTTTGTTGAGTAAATTATATACTACAATAGAGGGAATAGCAATAGAAAGTCCGGCTGCGGTAGTTATAAGTGCCTTTGAAATACCATCAGCCACTATTGCCGGGTCTCCGGCACCGAATTTCGATAGATTTGTAAAGGCATCAATCATACCAACTACAGTACCAAGAAGACCTATCATTGGAGCTATATATCCGGCGATAGCTAAAACATGCAGTCTTGATTCCAATTTACCTATTTCTTCTATTTCTATTTCTTTAATAAGTTGCTCATAGTGATGAAAATCTTTTCCGTTTTTACACCTTAATAAAAATTTTTTTATTGAAATTCCGATAGAATTTTTTTCATGTCTGCATAATTCTATGGCTTTATCTTTATTATTTTCTGCTAAAGCCATGATTATTTCAGATTTAAATAATTTGTTATGGGATTTTTCATTCCTAATAAAAAAGGTCACTCTTTCTAAAATTATTCCTAGGGATATGATAGACATTGCTAATAATATCCACATTAAAAATCCCCCAACCTCCATATAATAAAACATTATTTCCTCCTAAATTTTTTATCTATCAGTATCAATTGTTTTTAATTTTAAAATATGTATTGTTACGCCTAAAAACACAATTAATAAAAAAATTCGACCATATAAATTATGCATTTTATAAGCTGAAAAACCCAAAGTTAATGCTAAAAAGCAAATCGCAATTATTTTATTTTTTTTGGTAATTCCTTTGTGAGTCATATAATCATCTATATATTTACCGAATATTTTATTGTTTATAATAAAATCATAACATTTTTTAGAAGATTTTCCAAATAAAAATGCACTTAATAACAAAAAAGGAGTTGTAGGCAATACGGGCAGGAAAATCCCTAATATTCCTAAAAATAAAGAAATACTTCCTAAAATAATAAAGCAATATTTTTTCATAATAGATTTCATCCTAGTTTTTTTATCAAATTTTCAAAATATTCTTTGGCATTCCGTTCATCATTGACATCCGGGTGTGTACTGGCGTCTCCCCATCTTTTGAGGCTTTCGGGATTTGCACCATGGTGATGATCCGCAGGAAACATTTTTTTCATTTGTTCTATTAGTTTTGGGTCTATTGCACCTTGACAATGGAAAGAACCGATAACCTCATTGTTATTTTCTTTTAAAATTTCTGTAATCTTATTATTACAATTTTTTGAGTGTTCAGAATTGGCATAAGCTCCCAAAGTAAAAAAAAAGGCTGTTTTCTTATTTTTAATAGTTTTTATGAAATTAAGAGCTTTATTATCTGCTGACCCTTTATCTATCCATGTTCCGATTATAATAAGGTCATAATCCAATGTATTAACTTCAGAAATATCCAATAAATCTGCATTTTGTATCGCATCCTTAACAGAATTTGCAATTTTTTTTGTGTTTCCGGTAAGTGTTGAATAAGTAATAAGTACTTTCATTTTATCATTCTCCTATGAATTTTACTAATAAATTTTATATGATATAGATTATAATAAAAAATATTTAATAAGTCAAATTATTTTTTAAATAGAATAATTAATAATTCAAATTATTTAGTTAATAATAATATTTTGCTTGACAAAATCGAACAAAAATATTAATATATATCGTATTCATATAAAAATTATATTTTCTAATATTTAGTTATACATATTAAAAATTATTATTATATTTGAATTTCAAATAAAAAATATTAACTAATAATTTTAAATATATTTCTAAATAAAAATAAAATATAAATATATGGTAAAAAATTGATATAATATCAGGGAGGAATTATTTTTACTTATGGATAGAATATTAAACAAATTTTCCAAAAGGCAAAAATCACATCACGATAGCAACAGCATTATAGGAAAATATGTTGAAATAAAAAAATCAAGCAAAGAAGAATTCCTAAAATTTTTGGATGAAGAACCTAATAATATTCAAAGGACAATATATGTGCATACGCCTTTTTGTGATAAAATCTGCTCATTTTGTAATATGAACAGAAAACAAATAGACGGAAGTTTGGAGCCATATGCGGATTATATGGTATCAGAATTTAATAAATATGGACAGACCAATTATTTTAAGAAAAGCAAGTTTGATGTTATTTTTTTTGGAGGTGGGACACCTACTGTATATAAAAAAGACCAGTTGAAAAAAATTTTAAGCGCTGTACAAAAAAATGTAAATCTTGCAGATAACTATGAATTTACATTTGAGACGACACTACATAATCTGACTGATGAGAAATTGCAAATAATGATGAAATATGGGGTGAATAGGCTTAGTGTAGGGATACAGACGTTTTCAGATACTGGCAGAATATTTTATAACAGGACTTTTACTAAAAATATAGCAATTGAAAAATTAAAAAATTTACAGGAAAAATTCAACGGAGATGTTTGTGTAGATATCATATATAATTTTCCAAACGAGACTATAGAAGAGGTGATAGAAGATGCCAGAATTCTAAAAAAATTAAAAATAAGCAGTGTAAGTTTTTATTCTCTGATGGTTCATGAAGGGTCAAGATTATCAAAGGACATAAAGGAGAACACTACAACTATTAGTGATGATGTAAAAAAGGATTACGTTTTGTACAGAGCTTTTGTGGATGAGATGCTGAATGATGAAAATTATTATATTTTGGAGCTTACGAAAATTGCTAGGAAAGCAGGTGATAATTATAAATACATAAAGGTCAGAAATACCGGTGGGGATACGTTTCCTATTGGTATGGGAGCCGGGGGAGCTGTTGGGAATATAGGGATTTTTAATATGAATAAGGACATGTCCTTTTTTATGAAATACAATGAGTTTAGTAATAGGTTTTCTAGATTATCGGGGGTTATGCAATTTCCAAATATCTTAAAAAGTGATATTAAAAAATTTTTGACAGAAGAAGAGTATAGTTTATTTGTAGAAAAAATGAATATATATAAAGATAATGATTTTATAAGGGAAGATGAAAAATCCTATCAACTTACAAAGGATGGAATTTTTTGGGGAAATAATATATCGAGTGAGGTTATTATATATATTTTGGAAAAAACTATGAAAAAATAAAAACTAAAAGAAAGAGAGGATTTTATTATGTTAAAAAAATTATGTGTTTTGTCATTAATAGCAGCAGGTGTAGCGTATGGAAGTCAAAATGTGGAGCTTGGGAATAGTGTTATTTATTCTACTACGGGATTTGAGGAAAGTGTAAGAGATGTCGCTAGTTCTCCTGTGGTTGTAACGGCTAAGGAAATAGAGGAGAAGCATTATAAGACTGTGGAGGAAGTATTGAGAGATATTCCCGCTGTAAACATAAATTATCAAATGGGTATGCCCATAATAGATATGAGAGCTCAAGGAGAAAATGCTAAAAACAATGTACAAATATTGATAGACGGTGTTCCGGCTAATTCCTTGGATACTTCTATGATATCAAGTGCTATAAATACAGTTCCTGTAGATAATATAGAAAGAATAGAGGTGATTCCCGGTGGCGGAGCAGTATTATACGGTAGTGGAACCTCCGGTGGAGTAGTTAATATAATTACAAAAAAAAGAAAAGGACCTAGATATGGTGTTGGTTACGACTTTGGAAATTATAATGGAAATAAATTTGATCTTTCTGCCGGATATACATTTGGCAAATTAGATGTAGATTTAGCCTATACAAAAAACAATATTAAAGGATATAGGAAGTATAATGAAGATAAATCTGATTTCTTCCAAGGAAAATTAAACTATCAAATATCAGATACACAAAGTATTGGGCTCAAATATGAAAAATTTGATAATGAAATGGAAATACCAGGCTCTCTTTCTGAATCAGAAATAAAAGATGACAGAAGACAAAGTGGTCTATTCCCAGATGAAAAGTATACTTTATCTACAGATAAAGATGCGTATACAATAGATTATAGAAATAAGGTTACTGACAATTTGGAACTTAGTCTATTGGGGTTTGTTCAAACAACAAAAATAACTTTTAAAAATTCTTATGCTATACCTGATGAAAGTTTTGATATGATTGCCCATTTTGATGATGATAAAAAAGGCATAAAAGGGAAATTAAAACGTTCATATGGTGAAGGAAGCTCCCTAGTTTTTGGTGTAGACTATATAAACAATAAGTTGACTAGAACAATGAATCAAGCTATAAAATCACGTGATGTAGAGATTATGACCCCAAGAGTTAGTGTCATCACTGATATGGAAATCGGTACTATGAATGATATTAATCTAAGGAAAAAAACATTAAGTGCATTTTTATTGAATACATACAAACATAATTCATTAGAATTTATCCAAGGAATAAGATATGAAATAGCTAACTATGATTTAGAAAGATTGGCTTTGGCTACTACTAATGGTACAGTATGGATGTCAGCTCCTACTATACCGCCTATGGATGGAATGGTAATGGCACATATTAGTCCCACTCCTGTTCCACATTATCTTAATCATAAGGTAAAAGAAGACAATTTTGCGGCAGAGCTTGCCTTGAATTGGTTATATTCTGATACTGGAAATGCCTATATAAAATATGAAAGGGGATTCACTTCTCCTGCTCCAGCGCTTCTTACAAATAGGGATGGAGTAACAGGCGAATATTATCTAAATGATTTGAAATCTGAAACTTTTAATAGTATTGAAATAGGTATAAAAGATTATGTTGGCTCTACTTATTTGGGAGCAACTGCATATTACACCGTTACAAAAGACGAAATAAGAAGTTCAGCACATACAGCAGGTATGAGTGAAATTATAATCATAAACCTAGATAAAACAGAAAGATTTGGACTTGAATTATTTGCAGAACAACATTTAAATAAATTTACATTTAAAGAGAGCTATAGCTATGTAAATGCTAAAGTAAAACGTGGTTTTGATAGAGGTTTCAATTTAGCCGGTAATAAAATAGCACTTGTTCCTGAACACAAATTTGCTCTAGGTGCAAGCTATAGAATAACTTCAAAACTTAGTCTTGGAGCAGATATCATATATAATAGTGCTGCGTATTTAAATAATCAAAATGAAGGTGGAAAGAAGAATGCACATGTGGTAGCAAACGCAAGAATAAACTATGAACCTGTAAAAGGTCTAAATATTCATGCCGGAGTAAATAATATATTTGATAAAAAATATTACGATGTTGTAAGTTATGATTCATCTAATGGTTATTCATACGACCCTGCTTATGCAAGAAGCTATTACGTAGGATTTAAATATCAATTCTAAAAAAATTAGTCCCAATATAATCTAAATTTAGAGGAAAAAATGAGAAAGAATTTTGCTAAAATATTATTTGTACTGCTTATTATAGTTGGGGTGTTGGCGTTTTCTATGGGAAGCGTCAATATCCCAATAAAAGATTTGCTTATAAATAGAGATATTCCGGGTAACACCAGGATAATATTGTTTACTTTGAGATTGCCTAGAATTATCATGGCAATATTAGTCGGCATGATGTTGGCATCTAGTGGAGCGGTAGTACAGAGCGTTTTCCAAAACCCTCTGGCTGATCCATACATTATCGGAATATCCTCAAGTGCCACTTTTGGCGCTGTCATAGCATATATATTCAAAATGCCTGATTTTTTCTATGGAGTATTTTCTTTTGTATGCTGCATAATCAGTACATTTGTCATTTTTAAACTTTCTAAAAGAGGAAATGTAGTCAATGTGACTACCTTGCTGATAGTTGGAATAGCCATGTCAGCATTTTTGGGAGCATTTACCTCATTTTCAATGTACCTTATAGGAGAAGATTCATTCAAAATAACAATGTGGATGATGGGATATCTTGGCAATGCTACTTGGTCAAGGGTAATCATATTATCAGTTCCTCTCTTTTTCTCAATATTATATTTCCATTTTGAAAGATACAAATTGGATGCACTTCTATCGGGAGATGAAGAAGCTCATTCTATGGGAGTAGATATAAAAAAATTAAAAGTGAGAATGCTAATCGTGGTAGCATTGATAGTAGCATTTTCTGTAGCTTTTAGCGGAATGATTGGTTTTGTAGGATTAATCGTTCCGCATATTTTGAAAATGATTCTAGGTGCAGTAAATTCCAAATCATTTCCCAGTATAATTTTGGGAGGGGGACTGTTTTTATTGATATGTGATACATTAGGAAGAACAATGTTATCTCCTATAGAAATTCCCATAGGAGTAGTAACCGGATTTATAGGCACTCCCTTTTTCTTGTATTTGGCTCTAATTAAAGATAGAGGTGTGAAGTAGATGAATGCAATCGAGATAGAAAACCTAAATTTTTCTTATGAAAATAAAAAAATACTGGATAATATCACTTTTAATATAAAAAAGAGGAAATTAACCGGTGTCTTAGGACCCAATGGATGCGGCAAATCTACTCTATTGCAAAATATATTGGGATATCTAAATGAAAAAACCAATGCTATAAAAATATTGGGGCGTAATCGAAAAAATATATCTTCTAAGGAAAATGCTAAGACAATGTCATTTGTTCCACAAAAATCAAGGTTAAATACAAATATGACCGTATATGATTTTGCTATGTTGGGAAGGATTCCACATATAGCAAATCCATGGGTTGGATTTTCCTCTGAGGATAACGCTATAACAAAGGATATATTGGACAAACTTCATTTGTCAGCTTTATCAGAAAGAATAGCGATAACCTTATCAGGAGGAGAATTTCAAATGGTTTTGTTGGCAAGAGCGCTCATCCAAGATACTTGTATATTATTATTGGATGAACCGACATCCGCCCTTGATTTAAACCATAGCATTGCTCTCATGAAGAAAATAAAATCCGAAATCGAATTCGGGAATATCACGGCTTTGGTGGTATTGCATGATTTAAATTTGGCATCTTTATTTTGTGATGAACTCATAATGATGAAAGATGGTAAAATATTTATTGTTGGAACTCCAAAGGATGTCCTTACGAAGGAAAATATAATGAATGTATATCATTTAGATTGCAATATTTCTTTCACAGATAGCGGGAAACCTTATATTGTACCAAATGTTTAATAATAAAGAGGAGTGGAAATTTTTGAACAAAATATCGAAAATAAAAATATTGGGGCTTTTATTAATTATGTTCTGTAGTTTTGCGAAGGCTTTAAGAATAGAAAATAATAAAATTGTTGATAATTACAATAATTCTATAGAAATGAAAGAATACAAAAAAATAATAGTCATGGATCCTGCCATAGTAGAGATTTTTTATCTTTTAGAAGCAGAGGAATCTATAACCGCTATAGCAAATGTTACTATGAGTAAGATTTATCCCTATGATAAGACAAAGGATTTACCTAGTGTAGGGACACTTACAAATCCAAGTATCGAAAAAATAGTATCCTTTGAACCTGACCTTGTGATAATAAACCCAATGGCAACAAGTCTGGCAGATAATATAAAAAACCTAAATATCCCCGTTGTTGTGTCAATGGCAAACAATATAGAGGAGATTTTTCAAAATATAAAAGTATCCGGGATATTGACTGGAAGAACAAAAAATGCTGATATTATTTCTAATAAATATAAAGAAAAATTGGATAATTTACAAAATAAGTATAAGAATAAAAGTAAAATAAAAGGAATGCTTATTTTTTCAACTTCACCAATGATGACTTTCCAAAAAAACACCATGCCCATGGAAGTATTCGATATTTTGAGAATAGAAAATATAGCCAATGATTTGCAGGGGCAAAGACCTATAATATCAACTGAAATGGTCTTGGAATACGACCCAGATTTTATAGCGGGAGCCATGAGTATCAGTAATGTAGATAGTATCAAAAATGCTAACGAAGTGATAAAAAAGACGAAAGCCTATAAAAATAATAATATATTTATTGTTGATTCCACTAAAATATTAAGGGGATCTCCTAGAATTTTTGAGGCAATGGACGAATTTGCCAAGGAAATAGAAAATATAGAGAGGGCTAAGTAAAAATATCTTTTTATAAATAATACAGCGAAAACAAAAATACTTCTAATTCGATTTAACCTAACTAGAAGTATTTTTATTTTGATTAAATTGTTGTAACAGATAACTTTTTTATCATAATTTTATTATTTATTCACTTTATCAAATTCGTCCAAAATTTCTTGAGAGTTTTTTGTAAAAGAGCTCACAATAATTATTACTATTGATGATATAATAAATCCCGGTAATATCTCATATATATCCCAAATACCTCCATCCTTTAACCACCATAATAATGCAGAAAGTCCTCCGGCTAATATACCGAAGATAGCTCCTTCTTTTGTAGTTTTTCTCCAAAATAAAGAGAATAATATAATTGGTGAAAAGGCTGCTCCAAATCCGGCCCATGCAAAGGAAACTAATTTAAAAACAGAAGCATTTATTTTGGCTAATAATGTGCCCGGTTCAGGATTTGGTACAAAAACCAAAGAAGCAGCCAAAATAGAAACAAGTAAAACGGCAAAACGACTGACCCAAACCAATGTCTTCCCATCTGCATTTTTATTTATAGAACCATTATATAGATCACCTGCTATGGCAGAAGATGCAACTAAAAGTTGTGAATCTGCAGTACTCATTACTGCAGCCAAAATAGCGGTCAACAATATACCGGCAATTACAGGAGAAAACATGTCTTGAACCATCGTCATAAATATTGTTTCTCCGTCGGCCAAATTCGGATATAGAGCTTTCCCCACTATTCCTACTATTACTCCGGTTGACAAAGTTATAAAAACCCATATTGTAGCAATAATTCTAGCGGGTCTTATTTCATCGGCATTTTTAATAGCCATAAACCTCGGTAAAATATGTGGTTGACCAAAATATCCTAATCCCCATGCCATTGATGATACCAAAAGGGCAGTATTTGTGACTCCGTTTGTTTTTGGTATCCAAGAAAAGACCTCAGTTGTAAGAGAGCTCAATTGTAATCTCATAGAGCTGATACCACCCAATTTTGACAGTCCAATTATAGGAACTACGATTAATGCTATAAACATTAAAATACCTTGAATCATATCAGTCTCACATACAGCTGTAAATCCGCCTAAAAATGTATAAGAAACTATTATAAATACTCCTATCACAAGAGCTAATTGATAATTTACTCCAAATACATTAGAAAATAATTTTGCACTTGCTGAAAACATAGATGCAGTATAAAATAAAAAGAAAAGCAATATAAATATTGAAGAAACAATTCTCAATACTCCACTCTTGTCTCGAAACCTATTTTCAAAAAAAACAGGAAGAGTTACAGCATTTCCGGCAAATTCTGTATATTTACGCAATCTTTTAGCTGTAATGAGCCAATTTAAATATGTCCCTATGAATAGACCCACAGCCGTCCAGATAGCTTCGGTAGTCCCTTGGTATAACAAATAAGCAGTACCAGGCAATCCCAAAAGTAGCCATCCCGACATGTCTGATGCTTGAGCAGACATTGCCGTTACCCAAGGCCCGAGTTTTCTTCCTCCCAAAACATAATCAGATAATGTGTCATTTTTTTTGTAATTAATTAACCCTATAGTAAGCATAACAAGTAAATAGATGAAAAAAACAATAGCAATAATTGTTGTATTATTCATAATAACCCCCTTTTTTTATTCCTCCTACAATTACATTTACAGTGGATATTTGGAATTAATAATAAAAATATTATACTAGAAATTGTACAAAATAGCAATCAATATAATATTGAATATAGATAGAAAAAAATAAATTTATTTGTATAAATTTTGAAGCTTTGAGTTTAAAAAATAATCCAATAAATAAATAAGAATTCCCGCATTATTTTTATAAATTTTTGATTCAAGAATGCTTAAAATTAGTAGTATTATAAATATTTTTATGATATAATTGTATAGAATTTATTATAAATTATTGGTTGATATAAATGTCATATAAGGGTTTTAGATTTGCAATACTTCTGGAGGTATTTATGAAAAAATATTTTTTATTGTTTGTATTTTTAATTTTGATTGCATGTGGAAAAACAGATGATAAAGCAAAAGAATCAATTACTACTGTTCAATCGAAGACGTCTGCAACTGTAGTTTCTACTGATGTAGCTCCGGAAAGTTCCAATAAATCCACAATTTCAGAAAGTACTATCACTGTTGAAGCTGTCAGTACTGAAAGTACAGAAATACCTACTGTAGCCACTACAACTGCTACTACAGAATCGGTAGAAAGTAAAGAAAATATAGAAAATACAGAAAGCACAGATACACCTGCTGTAGTTTCTCCGGAAGTTGCAAAAGATGTATCACCTGAGCTTGCTACTACTGCAGATGTTATTCCAACAACAGAAAGTGCTGCAACAACAGAAAGCACTACTACAGAAATTCCTCCGGCAGATGCTGCGAAAACTACAGATGCTACTCCTGTTACTACCACTGCTACTGTTGTTGTCGAAGATACGAGAGCAAATCCCAAAGCTGAAGATACTCTGGTTAAAGTTGTAAGTATAGAAGGAAAAAATAAAGAAAATGATATTTCTATTGAAATAACAATGTCCAAAAATATATTGGATGGATTTGACCCTGTAGCTTATGTAAGGGTGTCAGATGGTGTGATTCCGGATGTTTATGCACTTAATAATGTTATTATATTAAAGGGTGATTTTGATGCCGAGAAAACTTATACTGTGACCTTATTAAAGGGAATAAAAGCGGCGGATAATTCTCAATTACAAAGTGATGTAAGTGAAAAAATAGGATTTTATCAGTTGGAACCAAAGGTTTCTTTCTCCAATGAAGGAATCGTGCTTCCATCAACTTCGGATAAAAATATTTTATTTCGTTCTATAAATGTTAAAAAAGTAAACATTGAAGTAACCAAAGTATATGAAAATAATTTTACTCAATTTTTATCATACTTTACGTTTAATGGAAATGGAAGAATAAAAAATGACTATGGTGATTATGACAATTATTACTCTAATGAAATGTTGGAAAAAGTTGGAGATGTAATTTTCTCCAAAGAATTTGATATTAACTATGTAAAAAATTCATGGACGCAATCTTCTATAGATCTCAAAGATGTTATCAATGGTAATGGAATGTATATAGTAAAAGTAAATTTCACAAAAGATAATATTTTCTACAATTTTCCATCTGAGACATCTGAATGGGAAAAAGATAGACTGATTTATAGAAACGGTAATATAACTAAAACAGTCATTTTGGCAGACATTGGAATCATTGCCCAACAAGATATAGACGGGCAATATATTGTAAAAACAATGGATATCCTTAAAAATGTGCCTATTGTTGGCTCAAAGGTAAAATTAATAAGCTCAAATAACCAAATATTGGAAGAAAAAACCTCTGATGAAAACGGAGATGTTGTATTTACTAATACCAAAAAAGCATTCTATATTTTAAGCGAATATGGAGACGGAAAATCTGTCTTAAAGTTGACAGAATCTCTTTCTATGGACGGATTTAAGGTCGGTGGAACTTATGCTACACATGGAATAAATTCGTTTATTTATACAGAGAGAGGAGTATATAGACCGGGTGACCCTATTCATGTTTCTATTATTATCAGAAATAATAATGAACCTCTTCCAAATGATCATCCTGTAAAGATAAATATTTTTACTCCGACAGGTATAAAATATATAGAAAATGATGTAATAACAAGCGGTAAAAATGGATTTTATACTTATACTTTTAAAACAAAAAGTTCTGATAATACAGGGTTATGGAGATTGGAAGCTACAGTAGGAAATAAAACTATAAGTAAAAATATTATGGTTGAAACGGTTATTCCTTATGAAATAAAAAATCATATAACAGTTCCTGAGCCTATAAGTGCAAATTCTGGTTCCTTTGTTTGGTATATAGATTCACAATATTTATTTGGAGCTCCTGCAAGCAAATTAAAAGTGGAAGGAGAAATAGTTATAAAGGAACAATCCGTATCCTTTGAGAACTATAAAAATTATAATTTTAAGATTCCAGGTTCATATTCATATACTGATTATGATTATTTTGAGGGTGTATTGGATGAAAATGGGCATATTGCAATGACTACTGGTATTGATAGAATTTCCTATCGTTCTTTGAATGTTATTCTGGAACTTCAGCCTAGAGTATTAGAAAATAGTGGAAGACCTGTAAGATCTTTTAAGGAAGTTTTTATCAAAAAATTTGATAATTACCTTGGAATAGAAAGACCAATTGACAGATATATAAATAGGGGCGAGACACAACAAATAAAAGTAATCACACCTGATTTGGAAGGTAATAAATTGGTATCCGGTAGGCACTTGAGATACAGTGTATACCACAATAGACATTCTTGGTGGTGGGATTACGACAACTATGATTCTTACATACGTTCTATAAAAGATGACAAAATCACAAAATTGATAGTTTCCAAAGAATTTGAATCAACTGCTGACCCTTATATTATAGAGTTTGTCCCTGAGATGTATGGGGATTATTATGTGGAAGTAGAAGATCTAGATAATGCGCAAGCTTCAGGAACTTCATTCTATTCTACAGATTGGGCCGATCCTACAGAAATTAAAAAAATAGAGGGATTAAAGATAAGTTCTGATAAAACTAAATATAAATCAAATGAGAAAGCATATGTAAATTTTGAAGGAACAAAGGGCTCAAAAGCATTGATAGCTATAGAAAAATCCGGCAAAATAATAAAAAGATATATTAAGGATATCGCAGAGGATGTTACAAGAGAAGAAATTGACCTAGATAAAACAATGGCACCTAATATCTATGTACATGTGTCCTTGCTTCAAGATTACAATCAAAAGGAAAATGACAGACCACTAAGGTTGTATGGTACTGTCCCTATTGTAATAGAAGATGAGGAAACAAAATTAGAAATTTTGATTGATGCTCCTGAATCTGTCAGACCAAATGAGAAATTTACAGTAAAAATCAAAAATAATCAAAATATTCAAATGGACTATACGATTGCCCTAGTCGACGAAGGGCTCCTTGGTCTGACATCATTTGCAACTCCGACACCTTGGGAATATTTTTATCAAAAAATAGCATCATCTATATCATTATATGATAATTATTCATCAATAATCGGAAAGGCATATGGGGATATCCATCAAATATTAAAGGCCGGTGGAGGTTTTGATTTGGCAGCATCCCCTGAGTCCAGAAGGAAAAGAGATCTGGGGATAGAAGATGAAGATAGGTTTGAGCCGGTGTCATTGTATAAAGGGGTTCTTACTACCGATGAAAAAGGAGAAGCAGAAATAGAATTCGAGATAGCTAATTACATGGGTGCTGTAAGAGTTATGGTGGTCGGTGCTAATGGAAATGCTTACGGTTCTGCTGAAAAAGAAATTTTGGTAAAAGCTCCTATCGTTGTTCTGGAAGCACTTCCACGTACATTAAAAGTAAATGATGAGTTCAAAATACCTGTAAAAATATTTGCTTTGGAAGAAGATATAGGAGATATCGAAGTATATTACAAGAATGATAAAATAACTCAAATGACAATAATTAATCTCAAAAAAGGAGAAGAGGAAACTGTTTATTTCCGTGGTGGGATAGAGCCCAAAGTTGGAAAGACGCAAATTACAATAGGTGTAAAATCTAAAGTATATAATTATGAGAAAACGGTGGGAATAGCAATAAATTCTAACAATCTGCCTATTTATATAAACGAAGATAAGATATTATCGGGAAGAGAGGAGATTTCATTTAAAAATGACAAAGAATATGTAAAAAATACTGTCGACAGTATGCTGACTATATCTAATAGCCCTATTTTGAGTATTGATCAAAGACTAAAATATTTGATACATTATCCATATGGTTGTGCTGAGCAAACTACTTCTTCTGTATTGCCGCAATTATTCATAGATCGACTGATGACCAATAAAAATTATGATAAAAGAGCAGTTATTAATAACATAAATGCAGGAATAAGCAGACTTTCTGAATTATTCCAATTAAATGATGGCTCATTTTCATACTGGCCCGGAGAGAAAGAAACAAATCAATGGGTTACAAATTATATCGGTACATTCTTAATATTAGCCCGTCAAAATGGATATAACGTACAAGATACAACATATAATAAATTTATAGATTATACAAAAAAATATGTTCGAGACAGAAAAACGAATAATAATAATGATAGTTATTATTACATAAATAGAACATATAGCTTATTCCTATTGGCACTTTCTGGAAATGGTATATTGAGTGAAATGAACTATATTTATGATAGTGAAATAAATAGATTGAATGATATTTCCAAAATGTATCTGGCAACCGCCTACAAATTAATGGGTGAGGAGAAAACTGCGAAAGAAATAGTGGAAAAATATCCTATAAAGAAAAATATTATGGATAATTATGGTAAAAATCAAGATTATTATCGTTATACCTACGGGTCAAGTTTTAGAGATATGAGTATCTATCTATATTGTTATTATACTATATATGGAAAATTTGATGAAGAGATATATAATGGCGTTTTATCAAGATTAAAAGGTAAAGATTGGTATTCCACTCAAGAAACTGCTTACGCACTGTTGGCTATTTCGAACATATCATCTTCCAATGACGGTAAGGAAATAAAAGGGAAAGTAGAAATAGATGGTGTAGCTCAAGAATATGTGGCTAACGGAAGAAAACAAATAATTATACCGGAAGAAGCAGTAGAAATAAAGGTAGTTCCGGATACAGATGGAAATACTTATATAAATTATTATTTAGAAGGAACTCCTCTAAATGAAAAAGTAGATGATTATTTTGACGGATTCTTAATATCTAGAAACTTCTATAATAATAATGGTGAGCCGATTGATGTGAGGGAATTGGAATCCGGAAAATCATTTTGGTTAGAAATAATCGTCTCTAATACACAGGCAACAGCAAATATAGAAGTTGATAATATAGCATTGACACAAATCCTGTCAAGTGGTTGGGAAATAGAAAATTTGAGAGTTACCGGTGAAGAATATCCGACATGGATAAAAGTTAAAACGGGAAACACCGATGGTCATATAAAATATATGGATATACGTGACGACAGAGTATTATGGTTCTTTAATTATGGTTATAATGATAGGTATTATAGTTATTATAATGGATATTATAGATTCTTTACAAAAATAAACACTGTCACTAAAGGTTCCTTTGACTTCCCGGGAACTAAATTAGAAGCTATGTATGAGGATAGGTATAAAGCTCATTTGGGTGGGTTCAGGGTCAGAGTAATAGATTCTAAAATTTCTACATTTTCTCCTCTACAAATTTAATCGAAATAAATTTTTATTAATAACTAAATATTTATATATGCCCTGATGTCATGTCAGGGCATATGCAAATTTAAAAGTTTATAAAGGATTTTATGAAAAATATAAATTTTAAAAGTATAAAAAACATAAAGGATATAAAAAAAATTAAACTCTTTAAATCCAAATTTTTCAAAGGGATTTTTTATATATTGATTTTATTGTCTATTAGTTTTTTGGTGTTTTTTATTTTTGTATATAGGACTTATGATATAAATAATATGAAGGATTATCTAGAAAATTCTTACAGTGTTTCTTTCTTAGATGACCGAGAAGAAATTATTTTGGTTCATCTGAATAAACAGGAACAATGGCATATAAAAAGTCACTATGAAATACCGGATAATCTCAAAAAAGCAGTACTTACTTACGAAGATAAAAACTTTTATAATCATAAGGGTATAGATTTTAGCGCTCTTTTGAGGGCATTTAAAAATAACATACTGGGTAGAAAAAAAAGCGGTGCCAGCACTATTACAATGCAGGTTGCCAAGATTCTATCTCCTAAAAAGAGAAGCTATTATAATAAAATAAAAGAAATTGTAGTATCCTTCAAGATAGAAAACAACATAGAAAAAGAAGAAATTTTATCTATGTATTTAAATAATGCACCATATGGTGGAAATATTGTAGGTTACGCCACTGCATCATATTTATATTTTCAAAAAAAACCAATGGATTTATCTTGGGCAGAGGCGGCATTGCTCGCAGTGTTACCAAATTCCCCCGGACTCATAAACGTGGAAAAAAATAGAGATCAGCTTAAAGATAAAAGGGATAGGTTGTTAAAAAGGCTTCATGAAAAAAATTATTTAAAAAAAGAACAATGCGAATTGGCTATGAGAGAACCACTTCCTGATAAAATATATCCATTTAATAGATTAGCTCCACATCTAGGAAGGAGATTAGTCGGTATTACAAAAGACAAAATGATAAAAACTACCATAGATGGGAATTTGCAGGAGAGATTAGAGCAGGTATGCAAGGATTATTCTAGATTTATAACTAGTGAAGGAATAAGTAATATTGCTGTGTTGGTGATAGAAAATAGCACCTATAATGTAAAGGCTTACATGGGTTCTCAAGATTTTTTGGATTTTGAAAATTATGGACAAGTTGATGGAATTATAGCTAAACGTTCTCCAGGCTCGATATTAAAGCCATTTTTATATGCTCTCGCTATAGATAAAGGGCTTATTGCACCGGAATCTTTGGTTCCTGACGTCCCGATATATTTTTCAAATTTCAAACCACAAAATGCAAATAAAACATACAGAGGAATGGTGGAGGCAAGACAAGCGTTGATAAGCTCATTAAATATTCCTTTTGTGCATTTGTTACAGGAATTGGGAGATGATAAATTCTATTATTTTCTGAAAAATATTTTGGAATTTAAAGAAAATGATCCTAATAGATATGGATTGTCAATTATTTTGGGGACAAAAGAATTATCCATGGAAGATATAGGGATGCTCTATGCAGGACTTGCAAATTATGGGAGATTTAAAAGATTAAATTATATAGAAAATATATGGGAGAATGAACACAATGGTAAAAAATTACTTTCCAGTGGAGCAAGTTATCTTACATTGAATACTATAAAAGCGTTACAAAGACCAGAAGTTGATAATTATTACAAGTGGAAAAATCCTATTTCATGGAAAACAGGGACAAGTTATGGCAGACGAGACGGTTGGGCATGTGGAGTGACGCCAGAATATACTGTGATAGTGTGGGCTGGGAATTTCACCGGAAAAAGTAATGATAATATTTCCGGTATTATAAGTGCGGGGAGACTATTATTTAATGTATTTAGTGAGATTTCTCCAAAAAATTCTAATTTTCCTATTCCGGAGGATTTGGAATATATTACGGTAGATAAAAGAACCGGATACAGATTGAAATATGAGGAGATTGAAAGTATGCAAATACTTTTCCCCAAGAGTGCTATAGCATTAAAAACTTCTCCATTTTACAAAAAAATATTTGTAAATGATAAGGGAGAGGAAATAGATTCAAAAAGCCCTGATTTTATTGATAAAAAAGAGAAAATAGTGTTGAATTATCCTATAGAAGTGATAAATTATCTCATAAGAGAAAATTTTAAAATTGAAGATATATACAATATAAATATGAAAAATGAAGACAGTATAAAGATATTGTATCCGACCAATGGACTGACTATATTGCTTCCCAAAGATTTCGATGGGGAGAAAGAAGTTATATTTAAAATTGCAAATATAAAAAAGCAAGATATTTATTGGTATTTGGATAGCGAATTTATCGACCAGGATAATAATTATGAGAAAGAAGTGAAAATTCCAAATGGGGAACATGTACTAACTATAATGGCGGCTAATGGAGAAATTCAAAGGGTAAGATTTATGATTAAGAGAACTGATTAAGAGAACGAATTAGTGTAATAAAATATAAAAGGGGATAAAATGACAGAATTATTTATAGCAAAAAAGCATATTACAGAAAGAAAAAGGCAAAGTCTTATTTCTATTTTTGGAGTCGCTCTCGGAGTTATTGTTCTTACAGTATCCATTGGAATTGCTAATGGTCTCAACAAAAATTTGATAGATAATATATTATCTATTACCAGTCATATTTTTATATCAAATTATGGTAGAATAGAAAATTACAATGAATTGAAAGAAAAAATAGAGCAAATCCCCGGAGTAAAAGGGGTAGTTCCCACTATAGAGACTCAAGGTATTGTCAAGCATAATGGCCCTTATGGGGTCTATGTAGCTGGAACCAGAATAGAAGGATATCAATTAAAAAGTGTATTTAAAGCCATGGAATTGGATAAAAAAATAATAGAAGGAGAAATTAAAACAGATCAAATTGATGGGATTTTAATTGGAAAAGAACTCTATAAAATAATTGGTGGACAAATAGGCGATGAGATTATTATCATTTCATCTGAAAATAGAGAGATATCTTTTAAATTAACAGGAGTTTTTCAGAGTGGATATTATGATTATGACGTGAATATGGTTGTTTTGCCATTAGAGGCAACACAATATCTCATGCAGAGTGGGGATGTGGTAAATAAAATAAATATAATGCTGAATAATCCCTATAAGGCCAATGAAATAAGAGATAAAATCGTAGAAGTTACTGAAATGGAGGCTAAGACATGGGGAGAATTAAATAAAAATCTCCTTGCAGCATTATCTCTGGAAAAAACTGTTATGATTCTTGTATTTTCGTTAATAGTAATTATTGCAGGATTTGTAGTATGGGTAACACTGAATATGTTGGTTCGGGAAAAAATTAAAGATATTGGAATTATGAGAGCTATGGGATTTTCAAAAGGGAGCATTATGAAAATATTCCTGTTTCAAGGTATAATCTTAGGATTAATAGGAATAATAATTGGATTATTGGTATCTTTTTGCATTTTATGGTATTTGAAGAATAATACGCTTGAATTTGTATCTTCTATTTATTATTTGACTAAAATACCGATCGAAATATCCACTATGGAGGTTATATATATATCTGCTGCGAATATAGTAGTTATATTTATGTCGAGTATATTCCCTGCTTATAGAGCATCTAAAATGGATACTGTGGAGGCACTTAGATATGAATAATATAATTATGAGATTGGAAAATATACAAAAATTTTATAAAGGGCAAGTTGATCAGTTAAATATCTTAAGGAATCTAAATCTTTCTATAAATAAAGGTGAATTTATTGCGATTCTCGGTAGATCCGGATCAGGTAAGTCGACCTTACTTAATATAATGGGGCTTTTGGATAGAGCCAATTCCGGAAAGATTTATTTCGATGACAAAGAAATAAAGTTATATAACGATAGGGAGATTGATAGAATTAAAAATAAATTTTTGGGGTTTGTATTTCAATTTAATTATTTGCTCAGTGAATTTACGGCATTAGAAAATGTGATGCTTCCGGCACTTGTAGAAAATTATAATAAGAAAATTGATATAGAAAATAAAGCGAAGGAATTACTTTCTTCTATGGAGCTATCAGAAAGATTTTACCATAAGCCCAATCAATTGTCCGGTGGAGAAAAACAAAGAGTAGCTATAGCAAGGGCTCTTATCAACAGCCCTCAGATTATTTTGGCTGATGAACCCACAGGAAATCTGGATGAAGAGACCAGTGATAATATATTTGGTTTATTTAAAATGATAAATAAAGATTTTAATCAGACTCTTGTTGTAGTTACACATTCCAGAGATTTGGCTAACATGGCGGATAGAAGATATTACTTGAAGAAAGGTATTTTGGAAGAAAAAACTGAGACTATTGACAATTTTAGGTGATGGTGTATAATAATATTAATGGGAGAGGCCATTATTCTAAAAGCAAAAGGGGTGGTTTTATGGAATTATCTATTTATGGTAAGGATATAGCTGTAACAGAAGCTATAAGAAATTATGTAGAATTAAAGTTGGGTAGAGTGGAAAAATTTTATGATGGTATCATCAGGTTGGACGTTTATTTATCTGCTAAAAAAATAAAAAGGGGGAATTATGTAAAAGTAGATGCTCTTGCCTATTTGGAAGGGAGCACTATAAAAAGCACTAAAGAAGATTCGGATTTATATGCAGCAATAGACGTGATATCTGATACAATGGAAAGGCAGCTTACAAAGAAAAAAGAAAAAATTATTAAGGCTACACACAATAAGGATAAAATTACAAAATATTTACGTTATTATACAGAGGAAAATTTGGATGGTATAGCAGAGGAACACGAGAGTAAAAATGTTGTAAGAGTGCTTTTGCCGCCAAAACCTATGGAAGTAGATGAAGCAATATTGCAATTGGATGCATTAGATAAAGTTTTTTATGTTTTTAAAAATATAAGAACAGGTAAAATGAATGTAGTTTATAAAAGAAAAGATGATGATTATGGATTGATTGAGTCGTAAATCTGCAAATAAAATAAAAGGAGGAAATATTTTATGAAAGATTTAAAGAGTAAGGGGTTCGCAACTAAAAGTATTCATGGAGGCCAGCAGAAAAATGCTTTCGGAGCATTAGCAACACCAATATTTCAGACATCAACATTCACATTTGAGACTGCTGAACAAGGTGGTAGACGGTTTGCTCTAGAAGAAAAGGGGTATATCTATAGCAGAACATCAAATCCGACAATTACGGTGGCAGAAGAAAAAATATCATTATTAGAATGTGGCGAAGCTGCAATGGCAACGGCATCAGGTATGGGAGCAATCTCTTCTACATTCTGGACATTGTTGAATCAAGGTGACCATATTATTTCAGACAAAACATTATATGGATGTACTTTTGCTTTAATCAATCATGGGCTTACAAGATTTGGAATAAGTGTTGATTTTATAGACACTTCCGATTTAGAAGCTGTAAAAAAAGCAATGAAACCTAATACTAGGGTTATTTATTTGGAAACTCCAGCAAATCCCAACCTTAAAATAGTCGATCTTGAAGAAATCTCAAAAATAGCACATACTAATAAGAACACAATGGTAGTTGTGGATAATACTTTTGCAACTCCATACAATCAAACACCAATTACACTTGGGTGCGATATAGTGGTGCATTCTGCTACAAAATATATAAATGGGCATGGAGATGTAATCGCAGGGTTTGTAATCGGTAAACAAGAAATAATCGACCAAATCAGAGGTGTCGGTCTAAAAGATATGACTGGGGCTACATTGGGAGCAACAGAAGCATATTATATAATCAGAGGATTAAAAACATTTGAAATAAGAATGGAAAGACTTTGCGAAAATGCTATGAAAGTGGCTCAATTTCTGGAAAAACATCCAAAAGTATCAAAAGTTTATTATCCAGGGCTAGAATCTCATCCAAATTATGAAATAGCTAAAAAGCAAATGAAAACATTTGGTGCAATGATATCCTTTGAATTAAAAGATGGTTTTGAAGCAGGAAAAACTTTTCTTAATTCATTAGAACTATGTTCTTTGGCAGTAAGTCTCGGGGATGCAGAAACATTAATACAACATCCGGCTTCTATGACTCATTCGACATATACGAGAGAAGAAAGAATAGATGCTGATATTACTGATGGTTTGATAAGATTATCTGTAGGACTTGAAAATGTAGAGGACATTATTGCTGATTTGGAATTAGGGTTGAGTAAAATATAAATTTTTAATATTATATTGTAACTATCTAAAAAAATCTCTAGTCTAGTTGACTGGAGATTTTTTGTATTCATAATTAATCTTCATAAGAAAAGTCTTTGATGCTGAATTTTGGTACATTCTTCCCTTTGAATTCATTATCCAAAATCCCGAGCTGAGTCTTGATTATTCCACGCATTTTTGATGCAGGTCTCAGGCAGTATGTGTTAAAATCTTTTGCAGCGATATCCTTAATAGAACGAACGTTGGGAAATAACAACTTCAAATATCCTGTACAAATACGTTTAATAGCCTCAGTATCCCGCGTGTCGGCATGCTCAGGTACAATGATCAATTGATCTATGATTGCACGATAACTAGCATCTTCACGTAATAAATGAAGAATAGTGCAAAAATATTCTGAATTAAGTGCCCATCCTGAGATTTTTAAATCATCATGCATCCTTGGAATATCCCAACCCTTGATAAATCCATGAAATCTATCAATAAGCGCGCTTTCATGGAAAACTTGTGGAAGCTCTTCGAACATATTTTGATATTCGTCCATATTTTCTTGTTTGATATTTCCAAGTAAAATTATTCCTGAATCTGCCATTCCTTCATAATTACCTACAGTAAATACTCCAGATTCCATATAACCCTTTAATGCGGCTCTCATTTCATCTATATCCGTAAAAGATATCGTTTGCACTTCATCAAGAGCGACAAAATCATTGTTGCAAACCAATCCTTGAGTATGCCTACCAATGTCATAGAACATTTTTGCTCTAGACATTACACCACCCGAAGATAACCATCCAAACTTACTTACTCGTCCAAATAAATATGATTTACCTGTTCCCTTGGGAGCAAGCTCAATCAGGTTCAAACGTTTTTCCACAAAAGGGAGGAGCCTTGTTAACATAGAAAGTTTTTCGGATTCATCTTTATATCCTGATGCGTTGTAGTCAATAGCACCCAATATTACATTAACCCATTCGGTAATTGTAAATTCTTTTCTGACATCTTTGAAATAATCAATATCAATTGTATATGGACAAAAATTAGTAAACCCGGTCAATTTAATTTTTCCCGGCAACTTATATTCCGGATTCGGGAAGCGATATCCGATCTCTACCACACCCCAAGTTTCTTTTCCCTTGACCAGTTCATTCTTGCATTTGTTCCAAATACTCGGCTCAATAATTGTTTCTTTATTTGTCAATCCAAAATCCACTAAAGAAAAAGAAATTTCTTGTGTTTTAATATCAATATCAACTGAGATTTTTGTAAGAAATTTTACTCTTTCATTGTCAATGATAATCCTATTTTTTATACTAACCCAATCATCTTTTTTTGGTAAAAATTCTCGGATAAATTTAGAAACTTCATCTATATTAAATTCTCCATTTTCATTCTCAAATCGTTTTAGCAACCAATCCCGTAAAAAAGAAGGAAGGCTCAGAGCCGAAAAGAAATTACTTTTTTTCAAATCTTTAAAGACAACCATTTCATCAAAACATTCTCTAAGTTTTTCTTCCATTATAAATCCCCCTAAAATAATTTTGTTATTTTAGATCCTTCTTTTTCTACTTCAAAAGAAAGCCCATTTTTTAATAAATTATTATTCTCATAGACATCCACAGTGTAGATTCCAGCTTGTTTTATATCGGGCATATCAATAATGTATTTATTATCGGGTATTGCTATCCCATGATAATATTGACCATTTATGCATATTGATACAGAAGATAACTTTGTCTTAGAAAATAATACAATAACAGCTTTCTTTCTAAAACTAACAAAAATCTTTCGTGTCACAATCTCGATTTCTATTTCAGTAGTTCTCTGAGTGAGCTCAATGATGGGAATCACGACTTCTTCAAGAGTTGCACCACCATGAGTTTCTACACTTGCAGCTCTGCCGCCTCTGAACCGGTCATAATTAGCTAAAATATAATAATCTCCTTCTTGTGTTGCATATTCGATATTTGTAGTGTCAGGAGTATATGCGCAACATCTGCCACCATGGGTTCCTTTGGAATTGACATCAATATTTAGCGTATTTTCTTTTATAACTGCCAATCTGCTGGCTCCATGGTCTGAGATGATAATAATTTTTTTGTATTTATCAGAATTCAATTGGTTTTTGGCTCTAGATAGAATTTCATCAATAATCTCCAATTCCCTAATCAAATGAATGGGAAGTTTAGTTTTTTGATAATCAAAATCATCTTTCCCATGGTGTTTTATTTCATCAAGTTCTTTTATCAAAGAAAAATCTATCTCTTCACGTGTAAATTCATCTAAAAATTCTTTGTTGCATTCAGTTATCGACGGGAGGTTGGAATGACAAACCGTAACATTTATCATAAGCTCCATATTTTTGCATTTAGTAAGAATATAACCGAGATATTCCACACTCATTGCATCAACAAAATACAGGTAAGAATCTTTTTTGACGATTGCTTCTATTTTTTCACTTCTAAATGGAAGAATACTATTATATTCTCTTTTTATGGCTTGTGTTTTCACGAGTTCTTCGAATTCTGGGCGAATAGTATTTGTTATTTTTTGGTATTTGTACAATTGAAAATACTCATCTAGCAAAGTTATATTAAATCTATAATCATACAAATAATCTGCCAGAGCCGGATATACAATTTTTAGAATACTCAAAATAGCTTTATCATCATACTTATATTTACATAAACACTCAATAATCAATTCTTTCTCTACTTGGGTATTATCAGTCAGATAATAGATGATGTCTGAGCCCTTAATCCTAATATATTGACAATAATCAACAGCACCATCACCGAGAGATTTTCCCATTTCTTTGATTAATCGTTTTCTTTTGTCATATTTATCATCAAATTCTTTACTGTCATGCGATATCTCAACAATGCTTCTATAGATATTTTTTTCAAAATCTTTCACATTGTTTGAATTTATAAGTGCATAATCCAAGCACCAATTATTAGATATTCCATTTAATTTGAGAGCAATAAAGTATAACCATTTTTCATCTGTATTAAAAAAGCTCCATTTGTTTGCAAGCAAATATAAATTTACACTTTCTCCCAATTCCATTGTGAAAACATGATTCCATGTCCTTTCCTTTGAAAAAAGCGATAGAGCAAAATCCCATTGTTCATTGGTACCACAATGTCTAGGAATCAACTCTGTAACGGCATCCATCAATACCAATGCATCGTAAGCATCAGTTATTTCGGTAATTTTAAATAAAGAATTGGGATAATCTTGCTTGCTCTTTGATGTGGACACTGTGATTATATCTATATCGGATATTTCTATATTTTTTAGCAAATAACGAATACCATTCATAATTGTATTCGATATCTCGAGATTTAATTTTTTATTAATAAATAATATTTTAGGTTTTCTTAATATCTCATCTTCGAGAAAAATAATTCTTCTTTCAAATCTGATATCTGGAAATTGTAAATATTGTTTTGCTTGATAACACAAAACGACTAATTTTCCGCGAAGTGTCATTGTTATTAGGACCGATAGATATTTTTCTAATGCTAGTCCTCCTTGCATTTTAAGAAAAGAAATTAGGCCGGTTAAAAGTATATGTTCTCCATCTTTATTGTTTTTACTATGCTTAAGGTCTTCGAGCAATAATTCCAATTGTGGGTTTTCATCATCTTTATTACAATAATCAGATACATCTTTTACGATAACACTAATACCAAGTTCTTCTTTGATTTTTTTAAGTGAATCACTACTTTCGATATTGACAAATATAGGTTGATGGTCATTTTCAGAATTTAAATATTTAAATATTTTTTTTATGCACCCATCAATAGGTAAACAATGCTTCATAATGCATCTCCCTCCTCTTTAAGCCAAGTATCTTATTTGTCTTTTATGATTTCTATCCCAACTGTCATATTATCTTTAATCAATCGTTTTAGATAAATCTTTAATTTTGTTTCATCCATGTTTTCTATTATTTCCAAGGCCTTATTACTACCACCGGTATTATATTTTGATTCGGCAAAAGCACGGAGCCTTTTTTCCACATCAATATTAGCGAACCAATCATATGGCTCTGAAGTCATTTTTTCATTCAAATAATCCCTTACTTCATCAATATCAGTCAACATAACAGAAAAATCTTTTATGATATACTTTCTAAAAGCATCATTGCGCTCATCTTCATTGTTTAATGAAGCAAAGAAAGCAGCTTTTTCAAAATAATCTATAGCTTTTTCTATCTCCCCTTTTTTAGTATTATTGTTTTTAATGCATTCAAATGCGACCTTTGCTCTATCTCGTTCACCATCAGAAACCATACACAATATAGGAGTCAAATATTTACTGGACCAATTTTGAGGATTATCTGTCCCGGTTTTACTTTTCCAAATGGTTTTAAGCTTAGTTTTTCCCTGATTCTCTATGAATACAGAAACTACGCCCTCTACTATTTTTAGGTATTCACTCTTTTCTTTTATAAACATTTCAGTAGGAATATTTCTGAATATTTCTTCAATTTCATCATTAGAAAGTCTATCAATATAGAATTCACAAGCCTTTTTAAAAATATTAATTTGATTATTATAAAATTCACTAAAAGCATCTTTTTTTGCTTGCAATAGAAATAAAAATTCTTTTTGTTGGTTCGACAAAGCACCGGAACGCTTTATCATTACGAGCATTTCAAGGAAAGGTTTAACTTCTACCACATGATCTTTTATTGCATCATAAGATATTTTTATAAACTTTATTTTTTCAGACCAATTATATATACAATCTGTAAATGAGGTCGCTTTACCAATAATCTTATTACTCTCAGCAATAATTTTGTATTCGATAATTACTTCTTTTATTATTTGCTCTGCTGCACCAATGTTCCATATTAAACTTGCTGAATTAGCAACAAATCTTTTTTTAAGTACATTTATATATTGTTTACGGTCTCCTATTTCATTGGAAAGTGAAATCAGTTGACCATTTTCAAACCCAGATAAAAATTGTATGATTCCTTCTTCACAGTGTTCTTTTGTAATAAGTTTTTTCAAATCTTCGGAAGCCAGTGGATTATCAGCATATATTTTACCAATATCCAGTGCGATTTGATTACCACTATTTAATCCTTCTATGCTTTGACTGTTGGCAATTATAAGATATTTGTCAATGATAGATTTTATCACTTTATCTGAAGATTTAATTTCCATTTTTTCAAGAATGTACTTTAAACTCCAAATAGGAAAAATCAGCTTTTGCATTTTCTCGCCGAGATAAGATATAGTTCGCTCTACAGAAGTGCAAAGATTTGGTGGAATGTTGAAAATACTAGCTGTAACCTCATTAAATACCATTTCGTCATTTGTCATTTTAACTATGAATTTATCTTCATAGCGGGAATTTGGAGTGATTTGAAGTCTAATAACTTCTTCTATCATATCCTTTAATTTTGTTGCGCTCATATTTCCATTGTCCTGCCCGCCATACCAGCGGTAGGTATCGTTGGCATATTCTTTCAATAGGAATCCCAATATAAAAGCAGTAAGATTGCAAGGCATAAATCCATATCTCTCACCACTCAGAATATTATAAATGTGTGCGATCGAGACTTTCCCATCTTTTATAAGGGATTTGTCAATTTCTTCATCTATGGCAGTTTTGATCTTTGTTATTAGTAGGTTGCGATTTTCTGAAAGACTCCAATACCCATCTACATTCCATGCTCCAGCAAGGGCAGTGTCTAGTTTTGTATTGGGATTACCAGATTTAAAAGTCCCTGTTACGATTTGTGATATCCCACATTCTGCCCCCAACTTCAAAAAATTGGCTGCAAACATGTTATCTATCACTTTGTAATTCTCAATTCCCAAAGGGAATTTATTTTTATTGATATGAGAAAATTCATCACATAAATCATCAAAGTTAGAAAATCTCTCTCCTTGAGGTTTTTCTTTATTATAAAGAATAAACTCTCCATCAAGGATGCGATTCTTCCATTTTTTGAGGACTTCTTTTGCATTATTCTCATATTGACTGGCAAGTGAATTATCCTTTCCTCTATGATAATTACTATTTGCCATGTTTTCCAGATACTGTTCGAACGCATCAGAGCCTAAGGGTGTAGATGAAGTATCTATAAAAATCATTTTATAACTGCCATCTTTTACTGCGGCTGTTATTGCCTTGGAAATAGCAGCACTTTCTTCATCATTTCTTGCAAAGGTAGCAATAGCTAAGATTTTATTTGCAAAAGTATCTTCTTGATTGCGCATAGTATTGATTTTAGCTTTAAAACTATCAGATGTAGCATATTCTATCTTATAACGAAGTCCCAATGCTCCATTCAAAGTGAAAGCATCTAAGACATTCCCCTCACTCACAAGATCAAAGGTAGATTTTTTTCGTAATTCTTCTTTAATCCGCTCTATAGCTCCTGCATCATTAGCATTTATCATTGCAGAATATTGGAATTTATTTGCACCCAGAGGTTTTTTATATAGTATTTGTTCTTTGACTAATTTTTCAGCAATACGACCTGCTGCACCATTTTCGAGCTCTGAACCATCGTATGCGTTATTCACATTTTTATCATTAGAAATAAATAGTTCTACAGAATCTCCTACTTTTTGAGAAATAGCCTGTAACAATAAAACAGTCTTTAAAACCTTTTGTTCTTCTTCGTTCAAATTCTTTGTGCTTTGGCGTGAATAAGAATCAAGAATAGTCCTAATGTCAGGAGATAAATTTTCCTTTCCTTTTTCATAGAAAAAATCCCATAACATATCAATAGTAAGTAAAGGTGCGTCATCTGCCGGACCATAGTTTTTTATAAACCATTGAAATCCCTTGATTTCTTCTCCTTTATCATTTTTTATAAAATCAAACATACTCCGTTGATTTGAATTAAAAGCCGAAGATACATACTTTAATAATAGTGCAGTATAGGGATGAATAGGAAGAATATTCATAAGTTCTTTTTCACTGATTCCTGCTCTTTTTTTGACCAAATCTCTGGAATCCTTTAGGCGTTTATTCAAATCATTGGCAGCCACATCCCAATCGGAAAGTATCTGTGAATCCTGATTTTTCTCCATAGCCGCCCCTATCAATTGGAAAGCCATATTTTCCGGCAATTCAATGCTACATGTAGGTCTAATGAATCTATCTAAAATCTTCATCTTATCCCTATCAGAATCATCAAATAATGCGGCGCTCTTATGCGTTACAATCATAAAACAAAATGGCTCTGTAGCTCCCAATTCTACCAATTTCTGAAACCCTGTTAGAGAATTTCTATTATGATAAAAATATTCTGTAAATTCATCCCAAATAAATACAATAGCCTTTAGGTTATTGGTATAGATAACATTTTTTATCCAAGAAATCAATCCGTCAATATCTATCTTGATTGCATTAATACCAACTTCATCTGCGACTTTAAATATTTTATTCATCAAATGAATGAGACTTTCTTCTGAAAGAGTATTCAACTTTTCGATAACTATTTCTACATTATCACCATCAAATCCGTTTGCATATTTACCGGTGATTAAGCTATTAAAGAAATTTCTGTTATCTATATCAGAAAGCCATGCAATAACAGCTTCTTTTAATGCATTTTGACCTTTATTTTCAATTTTTCTATCTTCCAGAGATTTCTTAATGCTCTCTTGAACAGCAAATATCAAGTCCCTATCACTGTGTATTGTAGATGAACCATAACGATGAATAGTCAAAATCTGACCTTGATTTTTGACTCCTTGAAATTTATTAAACAAATCGGTCGGAAGATTAGCTATATATTTCCCAAAATATTCCTTTACTTGATTTTCATCGGCATCCAATAACTTTTTCAAAGTAAGTACTGCATGGGATTTACCGGTACCGTATGCACCTTCTACCCATATAGAGAGTTTTTGTTGTCTGGTCAAAACGCTTACAGTATCTTTTAGCAATTTTACAAAAGTTTCATGTGGATAAAACTTTTTCCAGTCAACCTTTCCCCTATTGATAAGATCTTCCGTAACTGCTGGGAAATAATCTTCATCAATACTAAAATAATGACCATATTTTTCTAACGCCATGATTATCTCCTCCTAATTAAAACAGGTT
This sequence comes from Fusobacteriaceae bacterium, assembly GCA_031289425.1. Classification (GTDB taxonomy): domain Bacteria; phylum Fusobacteriota; class Fusobacteriia; order Fusobacteriales; family Fusobacteriaceae; genus JAISST01. Next base: position 9,380 of record JAITPM010000109.1, on the reverse strand, counting down.
TAGTACATTTTCAGATGATTTATCACCATGAAGGCTTATATTGTCTAAGTCATGTGTGAATGAAACAGATATATAATCGGGATAATTAATCGAAAGTCCCAAAAGAATTTTTTCCATTTGAGTACGGTCGATTCCATAAATTTCTGTTGGGCTAATTCCAGCACTATCTATATCATATTTTAATAAACGTGTCAGGGTGAATTGATAATAATCTCCGCAATACTCGGCGAATTTATAGAGAGAATACAAAATTACGATTGGGTCAGGATTTTGCCAAGCGGTTCTGGTTAAAGATAAGGATCTGTTTTTTTCTTTAGTCACATACCCCAAACCTACTTCTCCAAAAGGTAGATTCAATATTCTTACTAAAGACATCCAAATATCTGTTATGCCTTTTGCACTTGCTCCGGCGTTTGTCAACATCGAAAGAATTTCTTTTCTTAAGTAACTTTCATTAATATGTATGTTTTTAATATACCATTTAATTTGAGGAGAATAACATAAATTGGACAGTATAATTGCCCAGCTATTTGGGTTCCTTAGTTTAATTTTATCTACTATTTTTGCCAGATTTGTAAAACCTTTTTTATCCAATAGACAGGCATCTTTCAAAAATTTTATAAAATATTTGAGCATTGACGACCCCAAACTATGATTTACATTAAATGTATCTTTATATTTAAAGTATTGCTCAAACCAATTTAATCTTGGCGCATGATGTGAATAACTATTCAAACTTCGCTTTCTTCTCATTCCAATTCCTCCATCCAGCATATTAATACTATTATTATATTATTTATTTAAATTTATTCTCAAAATTATAATACATTAATTTTCCTGCTCTCTCAATCTTTTGGCATTTGTCAAGATTTGTCCTATTTTAGCATAACTTCTCCTTCCGATAAATCCTTGTTCATATAGATACGCTACTGCAATATCAGCGCTTAGATTTATTTTACTCTTTGCCAATACATCGGTAAGTATTTCTTCAAAATTTTTATACTTTGAAGATTTTTTTATAATTGCACCTACAGAAGAATTTGTATTAAATGTAGCAGGAAAAAGTTGATATTTTTTACTATATTCATACACATAATGCTCTAATAAATAGTTGTTCCACGGATATCCAATAGGGGGAAAAGATGCAAATTGATTGACATTTTGGATAGCAATGTAATCTGATATACAAAACTTATCTATTGCCTCGTCAGTTCTCTTTATATCAAATTTTACAAATTTTTTTGATATGAATTCATTTTGATTTATACGTAAAGAATTGGCGTAAACAGCCTCAAAATATATATTCGCATCCAGTTCTTTGCTCAGTAGATTTAATTCATCCAAGGTAACATGATTGTGCTTTAGACAATAATGACCAAATACGTCAGCCATTGAAAGCTCTTCCCCATACTTACTTATAATATTTCCATTAAATGAAAATTTATCTTTGAGGTAATATCCTATAACATCTCTTTTCCCAAAGGTGGAGAAGATAGAGAGTTTTTCAGATATCTGTGGATATTTCCTGCCAATTGCTTCAATCAATTCATTCCCTGCAATAAATTCTTTGTCATCAATCACTTGCTTGATGATTCTTGCTATATCATCCAGTTCATCATTGTTTAAATCTACTATATCAGCAACAAAATATTCTCCTACACCGTTACGAATGAATTCATCATTGCTGGAAAGTACATTTTTTATTTTATTAAGCGGTATATGTGTAAGCCTAATCTCCAGATTATCAAATGTAAGTATGGAATTGGCTTCCTTCATGTACACACGGATTTCTTCTACCGGATTGACTTCAGTTGTCCCGTCTTTGGAAACATACAAGCGTTTGATAGCATATTGTCCTTGATTCCAATATTCAAGGTAACTTTTCAACATTTCCGGACTATAAATATATTCATTCAAAAAATCTTCTGAAAATTCATCAAACAAAGCTTTATAATAAATAGCATTTTTTCCTGAATCAAAGCTATCATTTATATATTTCATCAATTTTTTTCTGATTTCAACACTTAGCATTGTGTCCGAAGAATAAATCCTACCTTGATATTCAATTCCTATTTTTTTCATTGCGTTTTGAATTTCTCTATCTTTTTCTTTTGATATTTTTTGATATATTTTTTTATAACTTGTTCTATATCTATCTATTTCAATTGCGGAATTCAATAAGAATCCACGGCGAAACCTTCCAGCCAAAATAACTTTATATGGAGTATAATAGTCATTTTCGGCATATGAAAACAAGGTTTGTTCTGTTGAACGACTAGTATTATTGTCATAAATATCTGGAATATGATTAATAGAAAAATCGAATTGATCAATTTCAATCGGTTGGACAAACTCATTAGATATTGGTAATGGAAAATTAAGACCAATAGATACATCAAAACAATCAAAATCATCCGTATGACTAAGATTAAGAGGTATTGAGAATTTAGTATTATCAATAAAATGTTCTTTTTCACTACTTAGTGTATCATAACCAACAAGCGAATCCGAGCACATATCAGAAATATCTTCATCTGTGTTTGTCTCGGGGATATATGCGTTTATAATGTCAGATGATACAACTTTCTTATGTTTACTCCAATATTCGCTCAACAACTGTAATGCATCTTTGATTATAGGGATTTGTTTGTTATCTACATCTATAAATTTTGCATTTGTGGAAACATATGTTTTGATTAATTTTATTTTATCAAGTGTTTCCGGATCTAACAGTGAACCGGAAATCAATTTTTTCTTCTTTGCAAATTGTTCAACTTTATTTAATCCCAAATATAATTCAAATAAATTGGAACTTGACACATGTTCTGAAAACCATTTATATAAATCTTCTCTAAGAGCAATTTTTTCTTCAAGTTCGGTCATATTTTAGCAACTCCTAACATATATATAAAAATTTCTAGTATTTTTCTATATATTTGAAATATTTTTTTTAACATCAACAAAAAATCTATTATACGTAAATATAATAAAATTTTATATTTTGGAAATTATTTCTTTTTTTAAATTAATTAATTTTTTATTTTTGTTTTTATTGATTCTCTTTTAGCAACTCTAAAGAAACATATCCGGTTTTTTCAATTATATATTGTCCTTCTACAGATAAAACCCAATCTATAAATTTTTTTACATTGGGATTTTTATTTCCCTCATAAGTAACAGCATAAAAAGAATCAATAAGTGGGTATTTCGCAGTTTTGATATTGTCTGCAGTTGGCGCTATTCCGTTTATAGAAAGTAATTTTATATCATAATTTTTTACCATTTCTTGAGCATAATATCTAAATGAAAATCCAATTGCGTTTTTACTGTTTTTATAATCAGAGAACTCACTTATTATACCATTCATAAAATCGAATACCCTATCTGATGGGCCGTCTATAATTTTTATACCATTCATGAATCTTCTGAGGGCACTCTGACTACCACTACCCTCGTTTCTTTGATAGGCTATGATTTCACCATCATTTCCACCTACATCTTTCCAATTCTTTATTTTACCGGAATAAATATCCCGTATTTGATCAGGTGTTAGGCTGTTTACAGGATTATTTTTATTTACAAAAAAAATAAAACCATCTCTTCCAATTTCATTGAAAACAAAATTAGTATTGTTTTCATCTACAGCATATTTTATCTGCTCCTCGTTGGGATATACCCCAAAAAAAATATCTATTTTTTTTTGAGCGAGGTACTCATAACCTTTAGGCGTATTATTATATCGAAGCGGGCTATTTTCCTCATTTAATTTTCCTATATTATCCGGGTAGACTGCATCTACGAATGCAAAATATACAGGGAATAAAGCTTTTGCTCCATCCACAATAGGAATATCTTTAGTAATTTTAAATGATGATTCCTTTGGTAATCTAACTATTTTGCTTTCCTCCATAAAAGGTAAATATTCATCTATATTTAGATCTCTGACAGCTATAGTAATGGATTTTTCGTATCTTTGATAAATCTCAAGACCAAGCAATGTCCCTATTTCCAATATAAAAATTATTCCCAACAATTTAAAGGAAAAACTCCTGAATCGTTTTGTCCATATGATTAACGCTGCAAATATAAATATAGCTACAAGAGCAATTACGTGCATGTATATAATCATATTATTTGGTAATTTTCTTGAAAACATATAAATCGAAGCATACAACATAAGTAAAATAGATACTAGTAATGATGTCATAATTAATTTTAATAATATAAAAAGTATATGTTTACCTTTTGATTTCTCCATGATAGCTATCCCTCAATTATACAGTAATAATAATATTATAAAATCAAATAATTTTGTCTTATATTGATAAGACTTTCAAAAATACATAAAAGTTAATATTTATTTTTTATTATTTTTTTATTCTTTCTTGTACTTTACTTCGCCTTTTATGATAGATAACAATACCTCACTAGATTCATCTAAGACAATCAAATCTCCTTGTTTTCCGATTGCTATCTCCCCCACATTTAGGTCGAATTCACTGGCTGCATTGCTACTTGTCATTTTTATAGAATCAAAAATGCTATATCCCAACTCCAATAGATTCCTAAAAACTTTATCCATAGTGAGGACACTTCCCGCAAGTGAATCGTTTATCTTAAGTCTGGCTTCGCCATTTTTGAGGTATACATCCAATTCTCCCAATTTATAATCTCCATCTTTTAGTCCTGTCGCACTCATAGCATCTGTAATACAAATAATATTATTGACACCTTTTATTTTTATCAATATATCCACAGCAGTTGGATGAACATGGATTTTATCAAAAATAACTTCTGCCATTACGTTATCAGCTTCAAATATTGCACCAACAACCCCAGGTTCCCTGTGGCTAAATCCTCTCATTCCGTTATAAGTATGGGTCGCATGGGTAATACCGGCTTCTATTCCCCTTTTGACTTTTTCATATACACAAGCACTGTGTCCTATTGATACAATCACACCATTATTTTTAAGATATTTTATAGAGTCTATAGCTGCATCATTATTGGGAGATATTGAAAACAATTTTACTAATCTATTTTTCACTGTTAAAAATTTTTTTATTTCTTCAATTGTAGAAACCTTTATATATTTTTCATTTTGTCCACCTTTATACTCAATATCAAAATATGGACCTTCCATATGTACTCCAAATATATTGGCGCCAGGCATGGGGGCATCCTGCAAACCAGCTATTTTTTCGAGTATTCCTACCAAAATATCTTTGGAACTTGTAAGAGTAGTCGGTAAAAAATTTGTAACTCCATGCTTTACGATAAATGAAGAAATTTTCTTTAAGGATGATACAGAATTATCCATAGTATCAGCCCCATTCGCTCCATGTATATGTATATCTATAAATCCAGGGATAATTTTTTGATTATGGACTTCTATGACATCTTCGGTTTTTTCTGTGATATTTTTTTCTATCTTTTTTATAATTCCATTTTCTATTAAAATGTCTCCTATAAAATTTTCATTCTTTAAAAATATATTGCCGTTTTTTAACAATAATGATTTCATAATTTACCACCATTCTCTTTATCAAGTAGGTATAAGTACGGTTATGCTTTATTTTTTTATCGTATTTTTTTATAGATACGCAATATAATTTTAATTTTTATTTTTCCACATGTTAAAGTATGTTTCAATCAAATGAGGGTCTAATTCTATCGCTATAGCATAATCTTCTACTGCTTCTTCATTTAATTTTAATTCAGTTTTAGAAATTCCTCTAGCAATATATGCCCCTGCAAAATTAGGGTCTATTTCTATTGCTTTGTCGTAATCTTTTATTGATTCTTTATATAATTTTAATCTAAATTTAGTAAATCCTCTGTTATGATATGCTCCTAAGAAATTTGGATCTAATTCTATTGTTTTATCAAAATCTTTTAATGCTTCTTTATATAGTTTTAATTCAGCTTTAGTGAGCCCTCTGTTATAATATGCACCTATAAAATCTGAATCTAATTCTATTACTTTATCAAAATCTTTTAATGCTTTTTTATATAATTTTAATTCATACTCAGAAATTCCTCTATTATAATATGCACCCATAAAATCTGAATCTAATTCTATTGCTCTATCAAAATCTTCTATTGCCTCTTCATATAATTTTAATTCAGCTTTAGAAATTCCTCTATTAACATATATATTATTAAAAAGAGGTTCCAATTCTATCGCCTTATCATAATCCTCTATTGACTCTTCATATAATTTTAATTTGTATTTAGAAATTCCTCTATCGACGTATGCCTTAGTAAAATTAGAATCTAATTCTATTACTTTATCAAAATCTTTAATAGCATCTTCATATAGCATTAATTCGGCGTTAACATTTCCTCTGTTATAATATACATCTGCCCACTCTGGATCCAATTCAATAGTTTTATCAAAATCTTTAATAGCATCTTCATATAGCATTAATTCAGCTTTAGAATTTCCTCTGCTATAATATACATCTGTAAAATCAGGATCTAATTCTATTACTTTATCATAATCTTTAATAGCTTCTTCATACAAATCGAATTCAGCTTTAAAATTTCCTCTATTATAATATGCGCCAATAAAATCCGGGTCTAATTCAATAGCTTTGTCAAAATCTTTTACAGCTTCTTCATATAGCATTAATTCGATTTTAGAATTTCCTCTATTATAATATACAGCCGGCCAATTGGGGTCTAATTCAATAGCTTTATCAAAATCTTTAATAGCATCTTTGTGTAAATTTAATAATGCTTTAGAATTTCCTCTATTATGATATGCAACTGGAAAAGTAGGATCTAACTCAATAGCTTTATCAAAATCTTTAATAGCATCTTCGTATAAAGTTAATTCAGCTTTGGAACTTCCTCTATCATAATATGAAATTGCGAAATTAGGATCAAGTTCAATAGTTTTATCAAGATCCTTTATAGCTTCTTCAAAGAAAGTTAAATCAGCTTTAGAAATTCCCCTATTATAATACGCACCGGCAAAATCAGGATCTAATTCAATAGTTTTATCAAAATCTTTAATAGCCTCTTCTTGTAAATTTAATCCAGCTTTAGAAGTTCCTCTATTATAATATGCACCAACAGAACCTTGGTTTAATTCAATAGTTTTATCAAAATCTTTAATAGCTTCTTCATACAAATTTAATCCGGCTTTAAGATTTCCACGGCTAAAATATACATCAGCGAAATCAGGATCTAATTCAATAGTTTTATCAAAATCTTTAATAGCTTCTTCATATAAATTTAATTCAGCTTTAGCATTTCCACGGGTGAAATATGCACCGGCGAAATCGGGATTTATTTCTATTGCTTTATCAAAATCTTCTATAGCTTCTTTATATAAATTTAATTCATATTTGGCAATTCCTCTATTGCAATATGCATCGTAAAATTTAGGGAATATTTCTATTGCTTTATCATAATCTTTAATAGCTTCTTCGTATAATTCTGATTCATATTCAGCGATTCCCCTGTTATAATATGCCTCAATAAAATTAGGGTCTAATTCTATCGCTTCATCAAAATCCTTTATAGCTTCTGTATGCAAATTTTGGGTAGCTTTTTTAATTCCATTATTAAGGTACATTTTTTTGTCTTTCTTAATTTTTCTAACCATCTCTTCACCGTTCCCAAAAATCAAAATTATTATATTGTTTCTCTTATGATAGTATATCAAAATTTTTTTATAAATACAAATATTACTTATTGTGAAGAATAATAATAAAAATTTGACAATATATCACATATGGTATATTTGAATTAAGGTTTTCTGCTGAAAACAAATATTTTAGAATATTATATTTTTTTACTTCTGATAAAAAAGTAATAATAACTAATTGGTTTATAAAGAAAACGAATGGTACTCCTAGTGCCGAAATAGAAAAAGCTAAAAAATATAAAAAAAACTATGAAGAAAGATATTAAAAAATTCTGAAATAAAAAAAGAACTAATTTTACTTAGTTCTCTTAAAATTCAAGACTAACTTACTTTATTTTACTCTGATGTTAGTTGCTTGAAGACCTTTTTGACCTTCAACTGCATCAAAAGTAACTTCTTCATTTTCGTTTAAAGTTTTAAATCCATCTTTTTGGATTTGAGAGAAGTGAGCAAATACATCTTTCCCATCTTCACCAGTGATAAATCCGAATCCTTTCTCTTGATTAAACCATTTAACTGTTCCTTTCATTTTTTTCCTCCATAAATAATAATTTTTTTAATGATACGAATCTTTGTTTTAATAGCAGCCTTTTCCAAAGCTACCGTAATAATTTAATACTTACAGAAGGTACTTACTTAAAAAAGAAAAGACACTTATTAAATATTAAAACTACAAAACTCACAAATATTTTATCACTATGCAGATAGTATACACTATTCTCCATAAATTGTACAGCTTTATTTTATTTTTTTTATATCAAATTTATTTTTTAGAATTTTGCCTAATTTCCTAGAAAATATAACTGTTTTGTTTCGTATATTACTTTTTTGTTTCAAATTTTATTTTATTTTTTCATTGGCTCTGTGGACAAAAAGCGGACGACATTTTCATGGAGAGGTGATTGTGTGACTTAATTGTAAATTATTTATAAAATAAAAAAGGAGATGGTATGATGGGATTTAACGTATCAAAAAATATGGAAAGGTTAAAACAAGAGTTCGACAAGAGAAATTACCCAGTAAATTCAACACAAAAAAATGATTATGTAGATGTATCTTTATTGATAGATACAAGTAATTTAAATGATCTAAAAAGTGAGGCAGGAGAAGAATTATTTAATCTTTTAATTAGAAAATCTGTAGAATACGATAGTATTTTGATCGATGCTGTTATGGATACGGGCAGAATACTGGAAGAGGTATTCCAAGCTGTATCCAAAAAAGGTAGCAAGGAAGGCTTGTATATAAAATGGCTAGAAAAAAAGAGTATATCACCAAGACAAGCTTTAAGACAAAGGCAAAAATTTAATGTCTATAGCAATGTTAAAACAAATGAAGGGAAAAAAATTATAAAAGAGCTTCCAATACGAAAAATGGATGTTATTAAAAAAATCGGAGAAGATAAAATTATAGAATTTTTAAATAATTCATCTATAACCAAAAGTGATTTTGACTTATTTTTAGGTTCAGAAAATTTAAATCTAATTGAACCCATGAATAAACAAAAAAATAATTTAAAATTGGAAACTGGTGTACCAATTGATATAGTAACTCTAGAAGCAATACCAAAAAAAATACATGACTTAAATAACATTTTATCCATTTTTGATAGATATGAAGAGAAAATAAAGGTATTGTCAGATGAAGAAAGAGAGAGCTTAAGTTTGCATTTGGAAGAAATAAATAAAATTTTGCAAAAATAAATGTTCTGTTTATGTAATAG
>JAITPM010000091.1 GCA_031289425.1 Fusobacteriaceae bacterium | reverse complement strand
CCTCCAATATAGTGCATGTACTATATATCATTTCTCCATTATCTGCCAATACATCTGAGGCTGCTTCCAATATACTATATTGCAAAAGTGATAATTCTTCTATATTTTCAGGTTTTTTTGTATATAGGCTCTCCGGCTTCTTTGATATCACTCCATATCCGCTGCATGGAACATCAACTAAAATCTTATTAAATTTTTTCCCCTGCATATTTATTTTCCTGGCATCAAGTTTTGCTACTTTAACATTGTTGACTCCTGATATACGACAATTTTCCTCTATTATTTTTATTTTATGCGGATAAATATCAAGAGCAGTGATTTCTCCGGTATTCTCCATTATTTCAGCCATAACTAATAATTTTCCTCCGGGGGCACTGCATGTATCCAGAACAGTATCTCCTTTTACAAGGCCAAGATTTTTAGCTGCTAAATACGAAGATGCATCTTGAATAACTATTTTCCCTTCTTTGAATTCATCTGTATGTATCACATTTCCATTTTCAACGTAATAGACACTATCCACTTTTTTTAATATTTTTATATCATTTTTTAATAAAAATTTATTTAATTCTTCTTCGTTATATTTCAATTTATTTACTCTGATACTCAAATGAGGTTTTTTCTTTAAATATTTTAGAATATCCAAATAGTTTTCTCCATATTTGGATTTTATCCTATCATAAAACCATTGGGGATACGACAAATATAATGCTTCATTGGACACTTTCAATTCATCTATGATTGTATTCATGTCCCTTATATAGCTCCTCAATACACCATTTACAAAATTCCCTATTGTTACCCCAAATTTTTTCTTTGATAATTCTGCAGCTTCCCACACGACACCCTTATTGTCGCTTTCCATGTATGTAATCTGGTATATAGAAATCCTGAGGAGATTCTTTATCCAATCTTTTTTAATTGATTTCACTTTTCTATTAATTACATAGTCTAAAAACATTTTATTTCTGAGTACACCATAGAATACTTCAGTAATAAAAGCCTTTTCTTTTTGTAAAAATGAAACTTCCTTAAATGTTTGATTTAAAATTATATTCGAATATTTTCCTTTATCTACTAATTCAATTAAATTTATAATTTTTGATTTGACACTCATTATTTACACCTGTTTTTATTTATTGGGTATTTTTAGTTGTTTCTATTATACACTATATTTCGATTTTTTTATACAATTTTATTAAAAATCTTTAAATTGAACTCTATTTAATTTATATGATAAATTAATATTTTTATTGACAATCGCAAAGATAAGTAGCATAATCTCATTATATAAAATTTTTAAAGGAGAATGCCATGTCTAAAGGAAGCAATCAAAAACATAAGATACTTGTTATTTTAAAATTGTTAAGAGAAAAGACAGACGAAAACCATTGTATAAAAACAAATGATATTCTCCACGAATTACAACAAAATGGTATTGATGCTGAGAGAAAAAGTATATATGATGATATCAGTGTACTTCAGGAATTTGGATATAATATAATCACGGAGAGAGGCCCCTCTGGTGGATATCGTTTGGTAGATCGTCATTTTGAGCTAGCCGAACTCAAAATATTAGTCGATGCTATTCAAGCTTCAAAATTTATTTCTTCAAAAAAATCCAAAGAATTAATTGCAAAAATTTCCAATATGACAAGTTCCAATGAAGCTAAACAACTAGAAAGAAACGTATATATAAACGACCGTATAAAAACTATGAACACCAGTATATACTATAATGTCGACCGCCTTCACAGCGCTATATTAAATCAGAAACAAATATCTTTTAAATATTGGGAATGGACTATCCAGAAAGAACAAAAAGAAAAAAGGAATGGAAAGTATTACGAAATAAGCCCATGGTCTCTTGTCTGGTCAAATGATTGTTACTATTTAATAGGATACGAAGAAGGCACTCAATTGATAAAACACTACCGGGTTGATAAGATGAGGACTATTAAAGTTTTAGAAAAAAGTAGATGCGGTAAGGATGACTTTAAAAATTTTAACCTTGTATCTTATATGAAAAAAACGTTTAATATGTATGGGGGAGATGATAAAAATGTATCGATAAGATTTCCAAACAGTAAAATTAGTCCTGTGATTGACAAATTTGGCACCGATGTACCTATCAAAAGAGACGGAAAGGACAATTTTATTTTAAAAGTTGAAATATCTATAAGCAATCAATTTTTCGGGTGGTTAAGTGGCCTAGGAGAAGGAATCCAGATATTAGGACCATCTGACCTGGTTGATGATTATATAGGATTTTTAAAAAACATTGAAAGTAATTATTTAGGGTAGAATAAAATGATACTTATGGCGAGCCAAAGAACTGATATTCCATGTTATTATGGAGACTGGTTCATTAATAGAATACTCTCCGGATTTCTATATGTGAGAAATCCATTTAATGCATCACAAGTAAGCAAAATAGATATATCACCTGAAGTGGTAGATTGTATCGTATTTTTATCAAAAAACCCAGCACCTTTTATTTCTAAATTGCAATATCTAAACAAATATAAGTATTGTTTTCATTTTAGTCTGACAAGCTATGGAACAGACATTGAACCTAATTTACCTAATAAGAAAAAATTTCTGATTTCAGTATTTAAGGAAATATCTGATTTAATCGGTAAGCATAAGATAACTTGGCGTTATGACCCAATTTTTATCAATAATAAATATACTGTAGAATATCATACAAGAGCTTTTGACACTATTGCATCTGAATTGAATGGTTATACAGAAAAAGTAACTATAAGTTTTGTTGATATGTATAAAAAAGTAATAAGAAATACCAATGGTTTCGATATAAAGGAAGTATCCTTGGGACAAATGGTAAATTTGGGAGAAAAAATCTCCAAAATTGCGAAAACCAATAATATGATTATTGAATCTTGTGCTGAAATAGCAGATTTATCATGTATTGGTATCACTCATGGGACATGTATTAATAAGCATATGATAGAAAAAATTACTGAATATCCTATTAATGCTAAAATAGGTAAAAATCTCAGAGATGGGTGCCATTGCATAGAAACTATAGAAATAGGAACATACAACACATGCAAAAATGGATGCATCTATTGTTATGCCAATGAAAGTCCAAAAAGAGTAGAAATAGAAAGTGCAAAATATGATGTGAATTCTCCTATATTATGCAGTAGTATAGGAAAAGATGATGTTATAACTACTAGAAAATGTAAAAATCTTATGATAAGTCAAAGAAATTTATGGAAACATCAATAAAAATATTAAATTTTTTAAATGGAGATGAAATTGTGAAAAAAAATATTCAAAATGACCTAAATAACCTCGTTACAATAATTGCAGAAAGCTATAAAAATTATGGACTTATAAGCCATTTAGACTGTGATGTAATCCCGCAGAGAAATGAAATTATAGATATCGTATTAAAATTCAGAGAAATACTTTTTCCTGGTTATTTTTGCGAAGAATCTTGTAATATAATGCCTATAGAAGATACTCTTAATGATAGATTAAATATTATATTTGAAAAATTGCATAACCAAATATACAAATCTTTATGCTTATATTTCTGTAAAAATACTCCGGGAGAGAATAACGGACTCTTGGAATCCGCAAGAGAAAAGACTTTGGTTATTTTAAATAGAATTCCATATATACGTGAAATTTTGGCTACCGATGTGCAAGCTGCATATGATGGTGACCCGGCTGCATCCAGTACCGACGAAATTATTTTTTCTTATCCGGGTATTTTTGCTATCATGACACACCGCATTGCCCATGAACTATATCTATTATCTATCCCTCTTGTTCCCAGAATAATGAGTGAATACGCTCATAATCTAACAGGTATTGATATAAACCCGGGAGCTAAAATCGGAAAATATTTTTTTATAGATCATGGAACAGGAATTGTTATAGGCGAAACTACTGAAATAGGGGAACATGTGCGTATCTATCAAGGTGTTACATTGGGAGCATTATCACTAAAAGATGCTAATTCTTTGAGAGGTGCCAAAAGACACCCAACTCTAAAAGATGGGGTTGTCGTGTATTCAGGAGCATCTATACTGGGAGGAAACACAGTCATAGAAGAAGGTGTTATCATAGGTTCTAATGTGTTTATAACACATTCTGTAGGTAAAAAAACCAGTATAAGTGTAAAAAACCAGGATTTACACTATTCAAACAAAGAAGATGAAAAACCTAACGGTGAAATAGATGCTTTTATTGATTGGGTAATATAATAAATTTATACTGCATATAGGGCGTTGCGTGCGACGCCCGTGCAAATATCGAAACACAAAATAATTTGTAGTTCCTTGTGCTTACAAGGATTTTTTATTTTTACTTTGATAATATGAACATTAAAAGTATCCATTTTTATTTTATAATTTATAGTTAAATCTTACACTATATATGATATCTTTATCTCTCTTGCTATCAGTCTTATTACTTTCGACCTCAAATGTAATTCCATAATGATCCGGTTTTTCCAATGAAATTGCAATTTTTCCTTTTACCTTACCTTTTTCTTTTTCTGGTTCTATAAGTGCTGTCCATTCTCTTCTGACATTGTCAGAGCGTACTTTATTACCATTGTAATATTCTCCCAATTCATAAGCATAAGCAAGTGTACCTTCCAGTTTAAGTGATAGCTTCTTGCCTAAGTATATTCTTCTACTTGCTTTTACTCCGATTTCCGGTTGAATGCTCAAATAATCATTATCTTTTACATTGAGCGTTAATCCACCATTCTTTCCTAATGATTCAGAGAAATTGGATAAATATCCATATTCCATATTTAGAGCAATATAACCATCTATAGTAGTTTTTAGACTTTTATAAAGTGTAAATTCTAATTTATTATCCAATGTCACT
>JAITPM010000073.1 GCA_031289425.1 Fusobacteriaceae bacterium | reverse complement strand
TAACGGCCACTAATGGAAATACAATCTATTTTTATGACCCCATAGCTAGTAACCCTGCAACTGTAAACAGAAGGTTGAAAATTGAAATTAACGATGACCCTTCTCAAACAGGAGTTATTTTATTCGATACATATCAATCTAATGTTTACTTTGAATCACCAGGTATTGGTGCAAAAATTAGTTATGGAACAATATTACTACAAAATGGAGCAATTTTTGGTGCAAATGATAATATTGGGGACTTTACTGTTGGAGAAAATGCTACATTGGCTATTGCTGGTGATGGTGAAATCAAGGGTGGTTCTGCCATATTCTCAGACGGAGCAACTATTGGAACAATCGCTGCCAGTCCAAATAATAATAATGTAATCTTACCAAATGCCAAATTAAGTGGAGTTTTGAATGTAGATATTAAAAACGATAATCAAAACTTTACATTGAATGCTGACCTGGAAGATGAAAATGCATCTATAAATGCTTCTCTTGTTAAAGAAGGTTCCGGGACATTAATCCTCACAGGAACTAATAATACTTATTCAGGAGATACTATAATTAATAATGGTACATTAAAAGGAAATATAGCAGTTGATACAGATTTATCAATAGCATCTGGCGCATCATACGATGGTGATGGTCAGCTAAGAGCAATAAACGAATTATCCGGAGCAGGAAATGTCCAAAATACAACTGGAATCACTGCTAAAAGCGGTACTTTTGACGGAAATATAGATAGTACAAATACAGGCGACTTGACAAAAGATAGTACAGGAACTTTAACCCTTACAGGAAATAATACTTATACAGGAAATACTGTAATCAATAATGGTACATTAAAGGGAAATATAGCAGTCGATACAGATTTATCAATAGCATCCGGTGCAATATATGATGGTAATGGTTCGGAGAGAAAAATAAATGGATTATCCGGAGCAGGAGATGTTCAAAACACAGATGGATTTATCGTTGAAAGTGGTACTTTTACCGGAAATATGGATAATTCCAATACTGGTGGATTGACAAAAGTAAGTTCAGGAACATTAACTTTTGCAGGAAATAATACTTACACAGGTACTACTTCCATAGAAAATGGTACATTTGTACTAGCAGGTTCTTTGGCCTCTACAGAATTTTTCTTACATGATGGAACTACTTTTGATGCTGCATCAGGAACTCCACCTACAGTTAACAAACTAACTGTAAGCGGCAATGCAACATACAATGGCAACCTCAATGCTGTAAATTCTACGCTCATTTTCAGCGATATAAAACCAAGTGCTGTAAATGCTGCAAATCCATTATTAAGTGTAAATGGAAATGCCGATATAACAAATTCTGATGTTTTATTACAATTTACTACCAATACCTTATTCAATGATAAAGACGAAGTATTATTACTAAATGCTACTTCCGGATTGGACTCTATCGGTGTCAAAGCCCTTCCACCAGTAGGTGTAGGTCTTGGATTATACAGTTTTGAATTATTTACAGATGCAAATAACCTTATAGCACAAGTTTCTAGACAAGTAAACCCTGCAACAAAAGCCTTATCTGAGGCAAGACTTGGAAATATAGCCTTTCTAACACAAGGTCAAGATTTATTAACATCAGAAGGTCTAGATAGCTTATTACAAGAAAATAAACTGGAAAACAATACCTTTGGTGCTATGGGCGGTAGCTCTCTCAGATACAATACAGGGTCACATATAGATGTAAAAGGATTCCATTTCTTAGGCGGAATCAGTAAAAATAAAAATATAGGTAACTCTACTCTAAAAGCCGGAGTATTCTTTGAAGGTGGAAATGGAAGTTATAAGACATACAATGATTTTGTGGGCTACTCTTCTGTACACGGTAAAGGAGAAAATAAGTACTTTGGAGTAGGATTAATATTAAGAACAGACTATGAGAGCGGCTTATATTGGGATGCATCCGTACGTTTGGGAAGAACAGATTATGAGTTCAAAACTTCTAATTTAGGCGGACAACACGCAGATTATAAGAGTTCTAACGTATATTACGGAGCACATTTTGGACTTGGTTATCAATATAAGACAGAGGCTAACGTAATAGATTGGTACGGAAAAGTATTCTACAATCGCCAACAAAAAGATTCTGTCCACGTTCTAAATCAAAAGGTAGAATTTGGAGCAATGAGTAGTTTAAGAACTAAAGTGGGTGTGCGTTTCACTCATAAGATAGAAAATAGTTTCGGATTATATTCAGGTATAGCATATCAAAATGAATTCAGAGGAACAACAAACGGCTCTGTAGTAGGTTTCGGAGACATCGATGCCCCAAGCATGAGAGGTTCTGTAGGAATAGGGGAAATCGGATTCCGTTATGAAGGAGTAAGATTCGATACAAAAATAGGAATACAAGGATATATCGGTAAGATCGAAGGTATCAGTGGAAGCTTGAAGCTAGGATACAAATTCTAGGGAATATCTATGGACAAGGGGCAATGCCCCTTGTTTATTTTATATATATACCTTATTATCATTAACATGCCTCAAAACAAGATTTTTCACATAATTTATCATGTACAAATTCCGTTCTTCTGAATATGAATATACCCCATCTACACACGTAAACGGATACATCAAAATGGATGAATCTTCCATATTTTTCCTCATCCTTTTTAAATATTCTTTAGAAATTCTAAAAGTTCCGATACTTACATCAAGTATATCGGAATTTTTTATATACGAAAACGTTTGCTCTATCAAATCCCCGTACTCTTCCTCAAAATTTTTTATATAAATAATCGGGTCAAAGCAAATTCTGACAGAATACCCCAAACTTATGACTTCCTTGATAGCTTTCAACCTATTTTCCAATTTAGCAGTTAATAATTCATGCTCTTTTATAAAATTTTCCGGAGATAGAGTCCACGCCAAAATAAAATTTTTATTTATATTTTTATTTCTTAAAACTGCTATATTATCACTTTTAGTCCTGAGTTCTATTGTTAAATTTTTATTTTTTTCCGCAAAACCATACCATTTTTCTATAAATCCTGTGATATTATTTAGCCCCAGCATATCTGTATCGTAGGATATACATAAATACATGGAATCATTTTTTAGAAAATTAGTTATTTCATTGAACATATCCTCTATATTTACAAAAATAACTATATTAGCCGACGTATATACTCCCTGCAAATAACAATATTCACAATTATATATACAATTTACAATTGAAGAAGTATAATAAAAATTATCATTTCCAAAACTCTCACATACCTTGGCTCCCTTATATATATAATTCTCCTTTTTTACAGCAAAAATAATATTAGGCGAATTTTTTTGAATTCGAAAATTCTGATTATTTTTTGAAAAAGCACTCTTATAATCATTAATTTCTATAATTTCACGATATCTCAGCTTAGACAAAATTTCTCTCGTGAGACTATAATCATAAGCATCCCGCTCTACATATACATGTGAAAAAAAATTATTCCATAATTTCTTTTTTGATGAGTTCAAATATATATTTCCCCCTTTTTTTACTAATAATTTCTTCTTTAATAATTTTTTCTTTAATATTTTCTTCTTTAAAATATTTTTCTAATAAAATATCTATACTGATATTTTTATTATTAAGTTTATAATATTTTAATAAATTTTTAAATTCTATAGACATAGTAACAGAAAATTTAAATTTTTCAATAAATTTGTCTATCATTTCTTTTTCATCAATAGAAAAAAGAATCTTGTTCTGTTTTAATAAATCAGATATTTCAAATATCCATGAAAAAATACTTTCCAAACTATTATTTATTATCTCATTTATTTTATCATTGGAAATAAGGTCATAATCATCCAAACAATAAAATATTTTGATAAAAATCATTTGATGATTATCAAAAAAATAACTACCGCTTTTATAAATTCCAAAAGATTCATAATCAACCAAAGTATTTCTAATATTATTTTTATCCGATGTTAAAAGAAGATTTTCCAGAAAATCTTCTTTAAAATTATGAATATATATCATATCCGGGTAGAATTCTTTTTTCTTTGTGATATTTATTATTTTATTACAAATAATAACATCTCCGGAATTATAACAATTCTTTCCAAAACAAACACCTATATTTATAAGTAAATCAGATGGTGTTATATTTAGCTTAGAAAAAACATAAGTTAAAACAATAGCAGCATCAATATTTCCGATTCCTGTTATTACTAGGGTTATTCTTTCATTGAAAAATACTTGTGCTTTTGTAAAACTATTATTTTTTTTTAGGTTTAAATATTTTATGATTGGTTTGGCTTCTATTACTGTGGATATTGATAGATAAATCATATTTCTCCTTGTATAATTGTGAGAATATGCAAGGGGGCAAGCCCCCTTGTTCACTTGTATTTATTTTACTTTTTCTTCGAATATTTTAACGAATCAAATGCTACCGCTACTACTATGATTATACCCTTTATGATATATTGCCAATATGGATTAACCCCTACATACGTCAGACCATAATTAATTACCGTAAGAGATAAAACTCCCGTAATAACTCCGGAAATTTTCCCTACTCCACCGTAAAAGGAAACTCCCCCTATGACACAGGCTGCTATGGCGTCCATTTCATACATATTTCCGAGATTGTTCGTAGCAGAACCGATACGACCGGCTTCCAAAAATCCTCCAAAAGCATAGAACATTCCTGATAGAGCGTATACCTTAATAAAAGTTAGGAGTACATTTACTCCCGATACATTAGCAGCCTCCGGATTTCCACCTACTGCGAATAAATCCTTTCCAAATTGCGTCTTATTCCACAATACCCACATTATTATCGCAGCGATAGATGCATAGACAATAAGATACGGTAAATTAAAACTACCAATATTAAAACTTCCTTGGGCAAAGCTTGTATATTTTTCACTAAAGCTGGATATTGGAGATGAACCTACTTTATCATAATATAACGAATTTGCGCCATATACTACAGTCATCATTCCCATTGTAACAATAAATGGATGCAAGTTAAACTTTGATACTACGAATCCATTGATAGAACCTATTATCATACCCACAACAACGACAACTAATATCGCTACAGGTAAAGAGACCTCATCTATTTTGAGAAGCTTATTGGGTGCATTCATCGCCTGTAACAACGTCGCTGAGATTACAGCAGAGAATCCTACTTGTCTACCAGCCGATAAATCCGTACCTTGTGTCACTATAAGTCCTGCCACCCCTAATGCAATGATTGCTCTAACTGAAGATTGAGTCAAAATATTTTTAAAGTTTCTTATATTTAAAAAAGTTGGTTCCTTAATTATAATTGCTAATAATATCAATCCCAATACAAAATATAATCCACCCTGTAATAAAAATTTTTTTATATCCAAATCTTTCTTCATCATTTTCCCCTTGTATAATATGTCTATAAATAATATTCAAGTTATAACATATTATTTTTTATTGAAATCATAAATATAATTTGTTAATTAAAAATTAAATTTTTAATATTTTTATAGATAT
This sequence comes from Fusobacteriaceae bacterium, assembly GCA_031289425.1. Taxonomy (GTDB): domain Bacteria; phylum Fusobacteriota; class Fusobacteriia; order Fusobacteriales; family Fusobacteriaceae; genus JAISST01. Next base: position 34,220 of record JAITPM010000073.1, on the reverse strand, counting down.
TTGGCCGAAAGAGACATAATTTCCTCTTGAGATGTATCTTTCGTATTTACTATTCCTGCGATTCTACCATTACTCATGATTAGTATTCTATCAGTAACACCGAGTAACTCCGGCATTTCTGATGAAATCATTATTATTCCCTTACCTCTTTTGGAAAGTTCTATAATCAGTTGATAGATTTCATATTTTGCCAATACATCGATACCTCTGGTAGGTTCATCCAGCAACAATACTTCGGGTTCTGTCAAGAGCCATCTTCCCAAAATAACCTTTTGTTGATTGCCTCCTGATAGTGAACCAATATTTGTCTTTTGTGAAGGAGTCTTGACCCTCATGCTGTCGATTACCCATTTAGTATCATTTTTCATTTTTTTATCATCCAGCAAAATCTTCGTAGGTCCTATATAATTGCCTACATTAGCTATTATGCTATTAAACACAATATTTAACATGCTATAAATACCAGTAGCCCTACGTTCCTCTGTAACCAACGCAAATCCGTTTTTTATAGCTTCTCTTGGTGTCTTATTCTTTACTTGTTTCCCATTTATTTCTATTGTACCTGCTGATTTTTCTCTTATTCCGAATATTGTTTCCACAATATCTGTTCTTTTTGCACCGACTAACCCCGCAATTCCCAATATCTCCCCTTTTCGCAATTCAAAAGAAACATTTTTGATAGAAGGTTGATTTAATGAAGTTAATCCTGTTATTTTTAACAAAGTTTTATCCATTATTTTATTGTCTTTGGGTGGAAATCTGTCTGTCAAGTCTCTTCCGACCATCATACTTATGATTTTATCGGTAGTTACATCATTAGTTTTTTCGGTACCGATATATTTCCCATCCCGAAGCACAGTGACATCCTGAGAAATAGCCTTTATTTCTTCTATTTTATGAGAAATATATATTATTCCGCAACCTTTTTCTTTTAATTTATTTATAATCTTAAATAGATGAGATACTTCTTTTCCTGTGAGCGAAGAAGTAGGTTCATCCATAACTATTATTTTGGAATTATAAGATACTGCTTTTGCTATTTCCACCATTTGTCTATCAGCTATTTGCAGTTTGGCTATTTTAGTTCTCGGATCAATATCGATTTCTAAATCTTTAAAAATTTTTACTGTATCTTCATACATCTTTTTCTCATTAATAAAAAAACCCTTCTTTGGATATCTTCCCAACCAGATATTGTCCAAAATATTTCTTTGTGATACTTGGTTCAATTCCTGATGTACCATAGAAACACCGTTATCTAAGGCTTCTTTTGATGATTTGAAGTTTATTTCCTTTCCATTCAAAAAGATAGTTCCCTTATCTTTTTTATATATACCAAAAAGACACTTCATCAAAGTAGATTTACCAGCTCCATTTTCTCCCATTAATGAATGGACTGATGAAGGTCTGACTTTTAGAGTCGCATGATCTAAAGCTTTTACTCCTGGAAATTCTTTAGATATGTCATTCATCTCTAATAAATATTCATTATTCATAGAATCCCCTTAATAATATTTATATTTTCAATCTTTTGGAAAAGGGAGATATGACATCTCCCTTATAATTTATAAAAAATTTCATATTATTTTTAATTTAATTATTTATATTATTTTTTTAATTTAATTATTTATATTCTTTTACGTTATCTTTATCTATTCCAACACTTGGAACTAAGACTTCTTTACCATCCAATTTTATTGTAGACCCTTCTGTAGGTGCTTTACCTTCAGCTAGGTTTTTAGATAATACCCAAGTAGCTAAGCCTTGTCCTTTAGCGTCATTTAATACAGTACCTGCCAATTCTCCACTTTCTATCTTAACTAGAGCTTCCGGAAGAGCATCAACACTGAATACAGGTAATTTTTTACCTACAGCTTTCATAGATTCTATAGCACCAAATGCCATAGCATCATTATTACAAATTATAACTTCTATTTTATTTCCGTTTGGTCCAGATAACCATGCGTCCATTTTATCTTTAGCTTGAGCAGTATCCCACATTGCAGTGTCTAGTTGCAATTGTTCAGTCTTTACTCCTGCATCATTAAGAGTCTTTACAGAATAAACTGTTCTAGCTTCTGCGTCAGGATGTCCAGGTTCTCCTTTCAACATTACATATTGTACTACACCATCTTTGTTTAGGTCTACTTCAGGATGTGCTTTCCAATATTTCAATATTAATTCGCCTTGAGCTATACCTTGAGCATTTGGATCTACTCCGACATAATATACCTTATCCCAAGAATCTAAAACTGATTTATCAGGTTTTTTGTTATAAAATACCAATGGTATATTTTCTTTTTTAATTTTATCCAAAACTGTTTTTCCAGCTGCAGGGTCAACTAGATTGATAGCAAAAGCATTTACACCTTTAGATATCAAAACATCTATTTGATCATTTTGAGTTTGTTGGCTGTTTTGAGAATCATTCGGTAAAAATTCTACAGTATCTTTAAATTTGTCAGCTTCACCTTGGATAACCTTTCTACAGAGAGCTATAAAATTATCATCATATCTGTAAGCAGTAAATCCTATCTTTACTTTTGGAGCCGCATACACCGTTTTGTTACCAACATTTGCCAAAGCTAAAATTGTTAATGCACCTAACATAATACTAAGTTTTTTCATAGATATTTCCTCCTAGTTTTTTATAGTCCAAAAAAGGACAATATATAAAATAATTGCATTGATGTACTCGTCTCTCGCTAATTTTGAATATACCACATTTATTATATAAAGTCAATATTCCAATTCAAGTATTCCCGTATCTATTTTTAGGAAAGTAGCTTATATATTTTTTACTTTATTGGTTAAAAATTCATATTCCTGGCATAGTAAAATTTATGAATAAAATATAAAAATTTTGCCTATTAAATTGAATTTTTTCAGTATTTATGATATTATGTATTAATAAAATATTTTAAATACACTACAATTATTGTGAGGTTCATTATGAAAAGAAGTTTATCAGGAATTCAGTCTAGCGGAGTTCTACACATAGGGAATTACTTTGGTGCTATGAAACAATTTGTCGAAAATCAAAATAGTGGAAAATATGAATGTTTTTATTTTGTAGCAGATTATCATTCTTTGACATCTCTACCTAGACCTGATGATGTCAGAGCCAATACTTATAATATTATATTGGATTATTTGGCAGTCGGATTAGACCCAAATAAATCCGTAATATATTTACAGTCTGATATACCTGAACATGCAGAATTGACCTGGATATTATCATGCCTCACACCTATGGGACTATTGGAACGTTCTCATTCATATAAAGACAAAATAGCCAAAAATATCTATCCCAACGCCGGATTATTTATCTATCCTGTACTGATGGCCTGCGATATTTTGATATATGACAGTGATGTCGTCCCTGTTGGTAAAGATCAAAAGCAACACTTGGAAATGTCGAGAGATATCGCAATAAAATTCAATCAACAATACAACACAGATTTTTTCAAAATCCCTGAACCTCTAATTTTGGATGATGTCGCAGTGGTACCAGGTACTGATGGACAAAAGATGAGCAAATCCTATGGGAATACCATAAACATGTTCGCCTCGAATAAAGAATTAAAAAAACAAATAATGAGTATTGTAACTGATTCCACTCCTCTGGAAGAACCAAAAAATCCTGATAATAATATATTTTCACTTTATAAATTATTTACTGATATAGATAAACAAAACCAATTAAAAGATAAATTTTTAGCCGGCAATTTTGGTTACGGAGATGCAAAAAAAGAATTGCTTAATGTTATTTTGGAATATTTTGCCGAAGCCAGAGAAAAGAGAGAAAATTTTGCTAAAAATAAACATCTGGTAGAAGAAATTTTATACGAAGGCGGAAAAAAAGCCCGTGCTATAGCCAGAGATAAATTAGTCAAGGCAAAAGAAATAATCGGATTAGTCGGAAATATGTATAAATATTATGATTAAATGATTAAAAACTAATTAAAAAAATTGAGAGATGAAAAATCATCTCTCATTTAAATTTTGCTAATATTTGTGCATATTGTTTTTTCATAAGCATAACAGATATTTTTTTCATAAAATGATACCAAGGAAAAAGCATAGCTTCCATTCCCTTTAATGAATCTTTTATCATTTTTTTCAAAAATTCATATTCTTCATAATTTACTTTAAGTGGTTCTACCGTTTTTTTACTAGAATAGGCCTTAACATAGTTAAAGAAATCATATAAATTATTTCCTTTTTGTGGACTATCTGCAAATTGCTTTTGCACTTCAATAATAAATTTTCCAAGAAATTTTTTATCATTTTTATCAAAATTTATACTATATTTTCTATTTCCTTTTCCAATTTTTTGTATAGTCCCCATCATGCTCATCATTGATGACATATTATTCATTTGCATAGGATCCATTGTTCCAGGATTAATTCTTTGTGTTTTCAATTTTTATTCCTCCTCAATTTATTTTTCCAATAACATTTTCTATATCCTTTTTAGATATCGCACCCAATCTCAGAATTTTTGGAGTATCACAAGTAATATCTATAATTGTAGAAGCTACACTTATCGGGCATTTTCCACCATCTATGAGTATCTCCACTCTTTTTTTTATTTCTTCTGATAATTCTCCATAGGAGCTTGGTGTAGGTTCCCCTGAGATATTGGCACTTGTCGTAGGTAACACACCGGATGCAGCCTTAATTATATCGAGCGCAATGTCAGACTTCGGCATTCTCACTCCTATTGTATTTCCATTTGATGTAATAATATCCGGGATATCTTCCTTTTTTTCAAGAATAACAGTCAAAGCACCCGGCCAAAAAACATCAGTTAATTTTTTTAAAATTTTGAAAGTCTTATTGTTCTTATTTATTTTAGCTACTTTTTCTATTTTATCAAAATTATCGACCAACACTATCAATGGCATTAAATAATCTCTTTCTTTCACATTATATATATTTTTTAGAGCATCTTCATTGTCAATAGATGCCCCCAAGCCATATACAGTGTCTGTTGGATATATTATTAACTTACCATTTGTTAATTCTTTTGCTATTTCTTCAAATGATATATTGTTTAAATTATATTTTAAATGATCCATATTATATAAGCCTCTTTTTTTAATAATAATATTTTTTATTTTTATTATTATTTTTATAGATTATATTTTTGATTCAAATAATTCAGATATCGATAAATGATTTACTATTCTACTTATTGCTTCTGCAAAAATATCATCTACAGACAATATTCTGATTTTATCTATCATTTTTTCAGGTTCAAGAGCGATAGAATCTGTAATAACGACCTCTTTCAAAGGAGAATCAATTATCCTTTGGATAGCCTCCCCTGATAGGATACCGTGGGTACAACAAGCATATATTTCTTTTGCACCTTTTGCAAATATTGCAGCAGCTCCATTTGTTATCGTACCGGCTGTATCTATAATATCATCTATAAAGATAGCCGTTTTACCTTCTACTTCACCTATGAGGTTCATCACTTCTGTTATATTACGTCCCGGTCTTCTTTTATCGATAATAGCAATTTTACAATCCAATCTTTCGGCCAATTTTCTTGCTCTTTTTACTCCTCCGACATCCGGGGATACTACTACTAAATCATCAGTCGGAATTTTTTTCCCCCTGAAATATTGTATCATTAGAGGCAAGCCTTGCAAATGGTCAAGTGGGATATCAAAAAATCCTTGTATTTGATCTGCGTGCAAGTCCATCGTAAGCACCCTATCACTTCCGGCTTTTGTAAGTAAGTTTGCAACTAGTTTTGCAGTAATCGGCTCTCTCGGGCTGGCTTTTCTATCTTGTCTCGCATACCCGTAATACGGAATAATAACATTGATGCTTTTGGCAGATGCTCTTTTTAATGCATCAATAAATATTAATAGTTCCATCAAATTTTCATTCACAGGCTTAGATGTAGATTGTACCAAAAAGACATCTCTTCCTCTTACTGTTTCATCGATTTTTATAAAACATTCTCCATCCTTAAATCTTATTACTTCTGCTTGACCTAATCCTAATCCACATCTTTTTGCAATTTTTTCTGCTAAGTCTTTGTTCGAAGTCCCAGAAAAAATCATAACATTCTCAACTTTCATCATTTTATTTCTTCCTCCAGCCGGTTTTTATGAGTTGCTTATTTCTTTCCACTGATAGTGCATTATCCGGAACATTCTTAGTGATTACAGAACCTGCTCCTATCAAAGCATTATCGCCAATTACAACTGGTGCTACAAGAATCGAGTCACTTCCAATAAATGCATCCCTACCTATTTCAGTTTTAAATTTGTTAATTCCATCAAAATTGCACGTAATAGTTCCAGCACCGATATTTGTATTTTCGCCTACATGGGTATCTCCCAAATATGTCAAATGCCCAGATTTAACACCTTTTTCTAATGTAGATTTTTTCGTTTCAACAAAATTTCCAATATGAACATATTCTTTCAAATGAGAGCCTTTCCTCAAATGTGCAAAAGGTCCAATTGTTACATAATTTTCTACTATACTTTCTTCTATAACAGAATTCTCTATTTTTACATTATTCCCCAGTATACTATCAATTATTCTCGTATTTCCTATAATCTCACTATTTTCACCAATTTTAGTCCTACCTTGCAAATTAGCTCCTGGATAAATAACTGTATCTTTTCCAATTTCTACATTTTCTTCTATATAGGTATTATCCGGATCTATCAGGATAACTCCATCTTTCATAAGCTCATTATTTTTTCTGGTTCTTAAAATTTTTGATGCTTCTGCCAACTCTATTTTAGAATTGACTCCCATAACTTCCACATTGTCAGTTAAAATATAACTTTTTATATTTTTATTTTCTGATACCTGTATAGAAATTACATCAGTCAAATAATATTCGCCTTTTTCGTTATTATTATTTATTTTATCTAGAGCATTCAAAAGATCCCTAGATTTAAAGCAATATACTCCTGCGTTTACTTCTTTTATTTTTTTTTCTTCTGTAGATGCTTCTTTTTCTTCGATTATTTTTTTTACCTGATTGTTATCTTTTATTATTCTACCATAACCATAGGGGTTTTCGCATATGGTAGTCATCACAGTAGTTGTCGCATCAGATTTTTTGTGATATTCATAAAAATCAGACAATGTTTGACTTCTTAATAGGGGAGTATCCCCGTATAATAGCATAATATCACCATTATATTCAGAAAAATTCCCTTTTGTGCTCAAAACTGCATGACCTGTCCCCAGTTGTTCTTCTTGTAAAACATATTCTATTTTTGCATTTTTCCCTATAATTTTTTCTTCTATAGCTTTTTCTACTATTTCTTTCATATGTCCCAATACAACAATGTTTTTTTGAGGATTTAATTTTTCTATTTCTCCTATTATTTTACATATCATTGGAATTCCATTTACTTTATGAACTACTTTTGGTAAATTTGAGCACATTCTAGTCCCTTTTCCGGCGGCTAAAATTATTGTCATAAAATCCATTTTTTCTCCTTCATTTATGAAATATGAAGTCTATTGATAAAGTTTTTCTATATAATCATAAGCTTCATTTATTTCTTTCATCTTTTTTTCATGATATTTTTTTTCATCCTGAGGTGCATTCATAAATTTATCAGGGTGATGTTGTTTTATAAGGTTTCTATATGCTTTTTTTACCTCTTCTAAGGTAGCAGATAATGGTATATTTAATATTTTATAATATTTGCTTTTGTTATTCCAAATATTATAATTATTTGTATGGCTACTATAACTATCTTTACTACTTTTTTTATTATAAAAATTTTCAAAATTTTCGCTGGAATTAAATCCATTATTCCTATTATAAGTATTTTTATTATTACTATGCCTATTTATATTTCTATATTTTTTACTGTATATAAAATATAGAAAAAACAGAACAATGGAAACAAAAGAAAAAATAATAAGAAGAAATATTCCTAAATATTTGACGATATCAAATTTTGCAGATTTTAATATTCCAAAGAGAATAAAAAGAATGATTAAAAAAGGAATAGCAGATTTTACACTCTTAAGTCCTAATACATAGAACAAAAGAATAAATAAAAACATTACTGCAATAAAAGCCAATATAAATGACATGGTTATCCCTCGAAATATCTAAAATTTATGGCCTGTTTAGTTCTATAGAGAGTTCTCTAATTTTTTTTTCAATTTTCTTGCTTCTAGGATCAATTTCATAGGCAATAATATATTCATTCAAAGCCCTTTCTTTTTGACCAATCTCCTCATAATTTTGAGCGAAATTAATATGAGCACTATAAATATCCAAATCCAAACAAATAGCAAAGTCATAGTTTAAAATAGCATCTTTTACTTTTCCAGCTCGTGAATAAGCATTTCCAAGTAAAAAATGGATAAAAGCGGTGTTAGGAAATGCCTCCAAAGATTTATTTAAATATTCTATGGCTTTTTTTGTTTTTTCCGTTTCATAGAATAAATAACCGAGAATTCCTAAAAATTCTCCATCTTTTGGTTTTTTTTCCAAATATTTTTCGCAAAGTTTAATAGCACCCTCAAAATCTTTTTTATGGCACAGAATGAAAACTAAATTTTTTAATTTGTTTCTATCTTCAGGTTTTGAGAGTAGATGGATTCTGATTTTTTCTTCTTCTTTTAAGACATCTCTACCAGTATACTTTTTTAATATATCTCTTCGTAACACACTCTTCACCTCATTTAACAAAAAACATCAATAAAAAACTTAAAATAAGACTCTATTTTATTCGTGTTATAGTTATTATATCACAAATTTCAAAATATTTGAAAAAATTTTTTATTAAGTCGAAAGTTATGTTTAATTTAAAAATAGGATAAAATTTTAACATTAACATTTTTATCCTAAATTTTTATACTTATAATATATTGTATTTTTTTACCATTGTTTCTATTCTCTTTAAAGTTCTTTCTTTTCCTATTACATAGAGCATATTGTACAAATCAGTTCCTACAGATTGCCCAGTAATAACAGCTCTTAACGGCATAAAAACTTTGACTGGACTTGCCCCTAGCTCCTCCATTGTAGAATGCAACAAATCCTTAGCTTCATCAATAGTAAAGTCATCTTTATTCCATTTTTTTAATTTTTCTATAAATAAAGAAATCGCTTCTTTAGCTGTAGGATCATATATAGATGCTTTTAATTTTTCCAAACTTTTTCTTTCTTTACTATTCATTTCTTCTGTAACTTGTTGTAATTCAATATCATCAACAAAAAACATTTCAGATTTTTTTGCCAATTCTTTTAATGTTTGAGCGCCTTCACGTAAAATTTCTACAATTTTTACCAATGATTTATATTCTTCTTGATCAACATTTTCTCCAACAAATCCAAGTTCTTTAAAAAATGGTATAGTCATTTTAGTCAATTCATCTAAGTCCTTAAGTCTCATATGATGATTATTTACCCATCCCAATTTTACTAAATCAAAAACAGGCCCGCCCAACGATACGTTATCTATATTAAAACTTTCTTCAAATTCGTTAAGAAAAAATATTTCTTTATTTTCCCCAAAAGAATAACCCATCAATCCCAAGAAATTTACAATACCTTCCTTCAAATATCCTTGTTCTCTATACCAAACCAAAGAAACCGGGTTTTTTCTCTTTGAAATTTTTGTTTTATCAGCATTTCTTAAAAGCGGCATATGGATAAATTCAGGTATATCCCAGTCAAAAGCCTTATATAATTGTATATGTTTCGGAGTCGAAGCTATCCATTCTTCGGCTCTTATCACATGTGTAATTTCCATCAAATGATCATCTACAACATTTGCCAAATGATATGTAGGATATCCATCAGCTTTTAATAAAACCTGATCGTCTATTTTATCGTTTTCAAATATAATTTCTCCACGCAATCTATCATTTATAATTGTTTTACCTTCATACGGCATCTTTAATCTGATGACATATGGTTCTCCCGCATCTATTTTTGCCTTCACTTGTTCCGGAGTAAGTGAACGGCAGCATCCGTCATATCCGGGTGCTTTCCCCATAGCTTTTTGTCTTTCTCTCAAGTTTTCCAATCTTTCCGGAGTGCAAAAACAATAATATGCTCCTCCCAATTCTACTAGTTTTTTGGCATATTCACCATATATACCAAATCTTTCAGATTGTCTATATGGTCCAAACTTACCACCCACATCCGGTCCTTCGGCATAGTCCAATCCCAACCATTTCAATGCATCGAATATCATTTTTTCAGAACCTTCGATATATCTATTCTGATCCGTATCTTCTACACGCAAAATAAAGTCACCGCCATTTTTCCAGGCAAATGCTAAATTATATAGAGCTATATAAGCCGTCCCTACATGTGGATCCCCAGTAGGAGATGGGGCTATTCTCGTTCTGACTCTTTTTTCCATTTTTATATCTCCTTGTACTTTATGCTTATACTTTATACTTATTTTTATACTTATACTTTTTAAATCAAATACTTTATTAATACTTAATATATTTTTATCAAAATTATAAATATAACTTGATTATAAATATAACCCGCTGTAAATTTTATTTATAATTCAACTAGAATTGAATTTTATCATATATTTTATCTTTTTTGAAGTAATTAATTAAATTACTGATTTTCTTTTTTCCAACGCAAAAAACTATTTATAAATTCATCAATTTCTCCATCCATAACTGCTTTGATATTTCCGATTTCTTTCGAAAATCTATGGTCTTTTACCATGGTATATGGCTGAAATACGTAGGATCTGATTTGATTTCCCCATCCGATTTCACTCTGTTCTCCCTGTATTTCTTTCAGCCTTGCCTCTTTTTTTTCCATTTCAATATCAAGTAATTTAGATTTTAAAAATTTCATAGCCGTTTCACGATTTACCAGTTGAGAGCGCTCTTTCTGGCAAGTCACTACAATCCCTGTAGGAAGATGAGTTATTCGGACAGCAGAATCAGTCATATTTACATGTTGACCACCAGCACCACTTGCCCTGTATGTATCTATTTTTAAATCATTCTGATCTATAGTCACTTCTACGGTTTCATCCACTTCCGGCATTACTTCTACAGATGCAAATGATGTATGACGCTTCTTATTGGCATCAAAAGGAGATATTCTGACTAACCTATGCACCCCTTTTTCGCTCTTAAGATATCCATAGGATCTCTTTCCTTCTACTAGGAAAGTGATTGATTTTATTCCTACACTGTCACCCGGCATAAAGTCCAGTTCTTTTATTTTATATTTTTTTAAATTACACCATCTGGCATACATTCTATACAGCATCTCAGCCCAATCACATGCTTCTGTACCACCGGCTCCGGAATGAATAGTGACAATAGCATTGTTTGAATCATATTCTCCATCTAACAACAGATCAATATCAAAATCTTCGACAACCTTTTTTAAATATTTATGTTTTTCATTTAATTCGGATACAAATTCTTCTTCTCCGGAATCAACAAATTCTATCAAAACTTCTTCTTCGCTAATTTCATTTTCTATATGAAGAAAAGTTGCGATTATTTCTTTTTCTTGATTCATTTCTTTTATTACAGCAGAACTTTTTTTCTTATCTCCCCAAAAATTTTCTTCCTTAGTTTTTTCTTCCAAATTTTCTATTTTCTTTTGTCGTTTGGGAATATCAAAGTGACCCCCTGACAATTGAAACTTTTTCTTTTAATTCCAAATATTCTCTTTTTATATCTAAAAAATCCATTTTTTCTCCTCATCAAGACAGTACCTGATTATCAGTCTTTTTTAAAATTAAACACCAATTTATCAGTATTTTTATACTTTTTTAATTATTTTAGTAATTTTTCAAAAAATTCAAGAGAAGTGGGAATATAACCTTCTCTTGCTTATAATTACAAATATATTTAACTAATCTAATTGTTCCAAAATGGCATCAGGAATATCAAAATTGGAGTATACTTCCTGTACGTCATCCAAATCATCCAATCCATCATACATAGCCATTACTGATTTGGCCGTTTCTAAATCATCAATCAAAATTTTATTTTCAGGTTTCATTGAAATTTCTGCATCTTCATAAGTGTATCCCAATGATTTTAACTTATCAAGTACATTTTGAAATTCTGCCGGGTCAGTGATGACTTCGAAATATTCATCATCTTCCATAACATCCTCTGCTCCCGCATCAATTGCGTCCATCATAAATTTATCAGTATCTATCCCTTCTGATTTTACAAATAGGTTACCCTGTTTTTTAAACATCCAAGAAACAGCCCCGTCCGTTCCCAAATTACCGCCTTTTCTTGTGAATACCATTCTTACTTCAGAAGCTGTCCTATTTTTATTATCTGTGAGAGTATCTACAATAAATGCAGTCCCTGCAGGTCCGTATCCCTCATATCTGAGTTCTACATATTCTGCTCCATCCAATTCTCCTGTACCTTTTTTAATAGCTCTCTCCAAGGCATCCTTGGGCATATTTCCAGCTTTTGCCTTTTCTATTGCAAGTCTAAGTCTAGGATTAAAATCAGCATCTCCTCCACCTTCTCTGGCAGAAACTGTTATTTCTCTTCCGAATTTTGTAAATAATTTTGCCCTTTTCTTATCTTGAGCGCCTTTTCTATGTTGTATGTTATTCCATTTACTATGTCCAGACACAAAAAATCCCTCCTAAAATATAGTTTTAGAATATTTATCTTAAATATTTTATTGGTTTATCTTAAAACCAGTTAATTGTCGCTATAAAATACTATCATAATAATTAGAATTTTTCAATTTTTATTTTAAATAAATTGAAAAATTTTAATCAGAAAAATGATATAATTTTTTTTCTGAAATCAATTTATTTATTTTTATATCATGTTCTTCAGTCGGTATATTATTAATAATCTGAAACTCAAAAGCTAGAGCTATTTTTAAGACAGTTTTATAATTTTTTAAAAATTTATCATAATATCCTTTTCCAAATCCTATCCTATTTCCTTTCTTATCAAATCCAATTCCCGGTACTATAATCATATCGATTTTATCTGTATAGCAATAACCATCAGGTTCATATATACCAAATTTATTTTTTTTTAAACCTAATAAACTATTTTCTCTTATGGGAATAATTTGATTATTTTCTATTTTGGGTAAAATTAAAATCTTTTTCATCTTTAATATTTCTTTATTTATAAAATCAGTATCGACTTCATTCCGAAAACTACAATAACTCATTATACTATTAAAATCATTATTCTTTATAATTTCTAAAAATAAATGAGCAATTCTATCGCTAGATTTCAAAATATTATCAAAAGATATCTGCTCCCTTTTTTCTTTTAACTGAGCTCTAATTTGATTTTTCAAAATTTGAATATTATTCACTTGCTCCATTAATTTTATCAAGCTCCTTTTTTAAAACATTCAAATCGTTCCAAAAATCAGTGGCAACTTTAGAATTTTTGCCTGCTTCATGTCGAGACTTCTTTGCAAATTTTACATCGTAAGTAATTAAAATTTCAGTATCGCCAACTAAATTCATGACATTTCCTCTAAGTTTATTAAAATCTATTTCTTCAGCAAATAATAAATTAGCAACTTCAGAACCAAGAGCTACAATAATTTTTGGATTAATCAAAGAAAGTTGCATATCAAGAAGTTCCTTCAATAAACCTCTATCTTTATCCAAAAAATCCCTATACTTGCAATTACGTTTAGTCAATGTAGTCACATAATAATTATTAGGTTTTATATCTCTCAAATCACAGAGTTTAAACAAAAACTCTCCACTTGACCCAGGCGATACTTTTAAATCATCATTTTCATATAGACTGGAATCATCACCAATAAATACAACTTTTGCTTCTCTGTTCCCACTACCAACTATTATTTCATCATTTACATTTTCAACTATTGGGTTTTTTATTTTTTTTAATTCATATAATAAATCTTCCCATAGATCGTTTACATAGTCCATAAATTTTCACCTTATAATCTAAATATATCTGTATTTTTATCTTGCAGTGCTACTTCAAATTCTAGTTTTATTTTATTATGTATCAATTCATCTGTTATCGTTTCTTTTGCCATATTGTAAGTGTTGCTATCCCTACTCACATGAGCCAAAAATACTTTTTTTAAATTAGAAGTATACATTTCAGCTATAAATTTTGCTGCTGAAGAATTAGAAAGATGTCCGTTTCTACTTTTTATGCGAGCTTTTAAATCGAAAGGATAACTACAGTTCATAAGCATATTATAATCATAGTTACTTTCAATGACCATAACATCAGTATTCCTGAATGCTTCTCTCACTATATTATTCACATATCCAATATCTGTTGATATAGTAATAGTTTTACCGCTTTGAGATGTCAATCTAAAACCTATTGTTCTCTCGGCATCATGCATAACATCAAATGGAATCGCTTGTATATTATCGTTTAAAATAAAAGAATTGTCTATAAATTTTAGATTTTCATCACCAATATCACCTATTTTTGCTTTGCCTGCATGATAGCTCTCGCGGGTTATATAAATCGGTATATTATATTTCCTAGAAATAATGCCGGCACCGGAAATATGATCTGTATGTTCATGCGTTATTAAAAGTGCATCAATATCGCATAATTTTTCATTTATACAGCATAATTTTTCTTCTATTTTCTTGCAACTAAACCCGGCATCTATCAATATTTTAGTACCATCAGATTCTACAAACGTTGAATTTCCACCACTTCCGCTTCCCAAGATTGAGATCTTCATTATATATCCTTCCATGCAATTTTATTTATTTTTCAAATACATTATACAAACTTTTCAGCAAAATTTCCATATAAATAAATAAAAAATTTTTCTTGACAAATCAGGCTAAAAGTTATATCATACTTTAACTAATTTTAATGATTAAAACCATTTTTACCATCAAGAGAGACTGAGGGACTGGCCCTAAGATGTCTCAGCAACCTACCAAGAAGTGTGGTGCTAATTCCAGACAGATGGATATAACATATATTTATACCTATCTCTAATCTTGGTGGAAGTTTAGAGATTTTTTATTAATTTAAAGGAGCATCTCAAATGATAAAAATAATAAGTGTGAATAAAATTTACCCCAATGGATTTCATGCAGTAAAAAATGTATCACTAGAAATAGAAAAAGGGGATATCTACGGAATAATCGGTCTAAGTGGAGCAGGCAAATCTTCTCTTATAAGACTTATAAATAGATTGGAAGAACCTACAAGCGGACAAATAATAATAGATAATGAAGATATAACAGCTCTTGATAAGACAAGTCTATTGGAAAGACGCAAAAAAATCGGAATGATATTTCAACATTTCAACCTTTTATCTTCCAGAACGGTATACGGAAATGTAGCTTTTGCACTAGAAATAGCCAAATGGGAAAAATCTAAAATAAATTCCAGAGTAAAAGAATTGTTGGAATTGGTCGAACTAACAGACAAATCTATATACTATCCAAGTCAATTGAGCGGTGGTCAGAAGCAAAGAGTCGCCATTGCCAGAGCGCTAGCCAATAGCCCGGATATACTTTTATCTGACGAAGCCACTTCTGCCCTTGATCCCAAGACAACCAAATCAATATTAGAACTTATTAAAAATATTCAGAGAAAATTGGGTCTTACAGTTCTCATGATTACACATCAGATGGAAGTTATAAGAGATACCTGTAATAAAGTAGCCGTCATGTCAGAAGGAGAAATAGTAGAAAAAGGCGGAGTGCATCATGTTTTTTCTGAGCCTAAGACTCTCATAACAAGAGCTCTCATTTCCAATCTACCTAATGATGAAGATAATAAAGTAGAATTTTTAAAAAACAAAGGGAATAAAATAATAAGAGCTAATTTTATGGGTTCAATTACCAGAGAACCAATTATTACAAAGGCAGCCAGAAAATTTGATGTAGACTTAAATATAATTGGTGGGACTATTGAAAATTTAGCTACAATGAATATAGGTCATCTAGTCATAGAACTTGGCGGACCAATGCAAAAACAACAAGAAGCTATAGATTGGTTCAAAGAAGAAGGCCTAAATATAGAGGTGATGTATGATGGAATTTAAAATAATAATAGCTTATATAATAGAAGAATTTCCAAAAATGTTAAAAATAGTATCAACTCCCATATTTGATACTTTATTTATGGTATTTTTAGCAGGATTATTTTCTACAATATTGGGGTCACCAATAGGAATATTGCTAGTAGTCACCAAAGAAGGAAATATTTTGGAAAATAAAAGATTGAATAAATTATTACAGATAGTTATAAACACTTTTCGTTCTATTCCGTTTATAATTTTGATGGTATGTCTAATGCCACTTACAAGAATGATAATAGGCACCACAATCGGCAGAACAGCTGCTATTGTGCCTCTTTCTATATCTGCTGCACCTTTTGTAGCGAGAATGATCGAGGGAGCATTAAATGAAGTAGATAAAGGGCTTATAGAGGCAAGTTCTAGTATGGGCGCCAACCCCATGACTATAATAATGAAAGTAATGATTCCGGAAACATTGCCACATATAGTGCACGGTCTTACAGTTACAATGATCAGTTTATTGGGATTTTCTGCCATGGCTGGCGCTATAGGTGCCGGCGGATTAGGCGATTTGGCTATACGTTATGGATATCAGCGATTTAAGACTGATATAATGATATATGCAGTAATTGTTATAATTGCATTGGTACAGATAATACAAATGATTGGAAATTATCTGGTATATAGAATAAAGAAAAATAGATAATTTATTAAGAATAATCTCATATTTATTCTTAATAAATACTTCATAGGGAGAATAAAATGAGAATATATAACGAAGTTAATCTGATAAAGGTAGTATTTATAATGCCGCTTTGCGGCATATAAATTGTTATTTCACTGGTAAAAATTGAGAAAGAATTTATTACGATAAAAATATAATTAACAGGGGAACGAATCCCTTGTAAAAAAGGAGATAAAATTATGAAAAAAATAATATTATTTATATTAATAACTCTAACATCGTTATCTTTATTTGCAGGAAAATTAAGAGTAGGGGCATCTCCGGTACCTCATGCAGAATTATTAAATCTGGTAAAAGAAGATCTAAAATCTCAAGGAGTAGAACTAGAAGTTATAGAAATCTCAGATTATGTAACACCTAATTTATTATTAGACGACGGTTCATTGGATGCCAATTATTTTCAACATATACCTTATCAAAATAAATTCGCAGAAGAAAGAAAATTATCCTTAGTTGCAGTTGGAAAAGTACATGTAGAACCTTTGGGACTATATTCTGGAAAATATAAAAAGATAGAAGATATTCCTGCAAATGGCACTATAGCAATTCCAAGTGATCCTACTAATGGCGGAAGAGCTCTAATATTATTACACAACAACGGTATAATAAAACTAAAAGACCCTACTAACCTATCTGCTACAGAAATTGATGTAATAGAAAACCCTAAAAAATTTAAGTTTACAGCCGTGGAAGCTGCTCAATTACCTAGAGTATTGCCAGATGTAGATGCTGCTGTAATAAATGGAAATTATGCATTAGAAGTAAAATTAAACCCTTCAAAAGATTCTTTACTTTTAGAAGATGAAAAATCTCCATATGTAAATGTAGTAACTGTAAAAGCCGGAAATGAAAAAAATGAAAATGTAATAAAATTAGTAAAAGCTCTACAAACAGATAAAGTAAAAGAATTTATCCTAAAAACTTACAATGGTGGAGTTGTACCAGCATTTTAATAGTTAAACTCTATGGAACCAATAAATTAAAAATATATAGAAAAATTCAGGAGGAAAAATGAAAAAAATTATTTTATTATCATTATTAATCACAAGTGTGTTATTTGCAAAACCAGTTAAAATCGGCGTTACTCCTATTCCAAACCCAGATGTTTTAGAATTTATAAGAGAAGATCTTAAAAAAGAAGGTATTGAGATAGAAATAATCGTATTCAGTGATTACACAACTCCAAATATCGCTTTGGCTGAAGGAGCATTAGATGCAAACGCTTTCCAACATATACCATTTTTGAACACTTTTAAAAAAGATAAAAATTATGACCTTACAGAAGTTGGAGTTACTTTTGTTAGCCCAATTGCTCTGTTTTCTAAAAAATATAAAACATTGGAAGCCATTCCTGCCGGAGCAGAAATAGCAATACCTAATGATGCTACAAATGGTGGAAGAGCTTTGATATTACTACATGATAAAGGTGTAATAAAATTAAAAGACCCTACTAACTTGTTGGCTACACCGCTTGATATAGTAGAAAATCCAAAAAATTATAAAATAACAGAATTGGAAGCACCGCAACTTCCGAGAGTCTTAGGAGATGTAGACGCTGCTGTTATCAATGCTAACTATGCAGTAGAAGCAGGTCTTTCACCTACTGATGATAATATAATAATAGAAGATGCAAATTCACCTTATGTAAATGTTTTTGCAGTTAGAACTCCTGATAAAGATAGAGAAGACATAAAAAAAATTGTAAAGGCCTATCAAACTGAAAAAGTTAGAAAATTTATATTGGAAACATTCAAAGGAGCATATGTGCCTGTATTCTAATTCGTGTTTTTTCTAAAAAATAAAATCTATTAAAAATTAAAAAATAATATATTAAAATTTATTGTCAAAAAATAAATTATATATTATAATTGGATAAGATGGTTAAAAAATATATTAATCTTTTATTCGAACTTGTTGGAGGAATTTATGGAAAAATATGATATTATTGTGATTGGTGGCGGACCAAGCGGGGCTATTTTTTCATATTTTATAGATAAAAAATATAAGACTTTATTATTGGAAAAACGTAATTATAACGATGAAAATAATTTTCATATCAAATCCTGTGGTGGATTACTCAGTGAAAATGCCCAGGCTTCACTAGCTAGTTTAAATTATTCTATACCAAATTCAATTCTAGCAAATCCACAAGTTTTTAATGTAAAAGTTATAGATTTTGACAATAATATAACTAAAAAATATTATAAAGGATATATAAATATAGACAGAGAAAAATTTGATGATTTTTTATTAAAAAAAGTAAAAAATCATGTAGAAGTAATAAGAGGTGCTGTCTATAACCAATTTGAGAGAATCAATAAAAAAGTATATCGAATAAAATACCGGATTGACGGAGTCTTAAAATATGCTGAGACCAATATGATAATAGGTGCTGACGGTGCAAATTCCAGAGTAGCACATGAGATAGTTCCGGTCATGGCAAATAACTATGTATCAATACAAAAAAAATACAAAAAAATAGTTGATATCCCAGAATATTATGCTATTTTCGATAAAAAAGTAAATGATTATTACTCTTGGATAATTCCTAAAGATGATGAGATTATCTTAGGAAGTATATTGAATAAAAATGATAATGCACATGATAAATTTGATATACTGGAAAATAAAATAAGAGAGCGGGAAAATATCCTTGGTGATTTTATAAAAGAAGAAGGAACTATTATAAAAAGACCAGGATTTAATTCACAATTTGTCGGCCATGCAAACATAGGTTTAATCGGAGAAGCAGCCGGATTTATAAGCCCCAGCTCATCTGAAGGGATTAGTTATGCGATAAAAAGCGGATATTATCTTGCTCAAAGCATAAATAAATACGGAATTGAGCATGGAATGAAATATTATAAGAAGAAATGCAATTCGATTATGTATGAATTAAAACTCAAATATTTGAAATCTAAATTAATCTATAATCCTTTTACGAGAAATATTATAATTAGATCAGGTATATTTGCTAATAAATTAAATATATAATGTGTATAACAAATATAGTAATATAGTGTAGAGGCGTTGCATGCAACGCCTCTACACTATATTTTTTATTTTAAAATCAATACCGTTATTTCGCTTGGAATCCCAATCCTAATCGGAAATCCATTCCATAATCCACTTCCGGGACTCACAAAAAGTTTCATTTTATTAACATCATAAAATCCTCTTACAAATCCCCCATTAAATTTTGCTATAATCCTATCCAGACCTATTACCATGCCACCATGGGTATGCCCTGACAGCTGATAATCAATATTATAATTAGAATTACTTCTCGCCAGTCCTGGTCTATGCTCTAGTAATATCGTAGGAATAGACGCTGGTATCCCCTCCATTGCTTTTTTTATATCGGGGCCTTTATCGGTTGTACCTGCTATTGCTAATTTTTTATTGTTTATATTCAAAATGATATTTTGATTTTCTAGAATTTTAAAATTTAATTTTTTAAAATGTTCTCTCCAAGAAACATACTGCGAATAGTATTCATGATTTCCTGTAATAAAAAATACCCCATACTTAGATTTTAAATCTCCAAGCGGCGCTACGTCGTTGATTCTATTTTTCACGTATCCATCTATCACATCGCCACCTAGCAGTATGGCATCACCACCTAGGGCATTTACCTTATCTACAACCCCTTGGGCATATGGACGTTGATTTAAAGCGCTGATATGCAAATCCGGTAAAAATATGAGCTTCAAACCAACCAATTCTTTCGGTAAATCTTTTATAGTAATTTCACGAGTTTTTACTCCTGGGATTTTTATCGCTTCATATATGCCGTACATTGAAATCAAAAGTGCTAAAGTAGTAAATATATAGACTGTTTGCTTTCTCATATTAGATGAGGTAAGAAACAATATAGGCCTAAAGGAATTTCCGACTGTATTTGAAACAATTTTTGAAATCAATGATTTGATAGTACAAAATATAAAAGCAACTATAAGAGTTATATCTTTTATTGCACATAGCACTGATAAAAAAAACAATCCTCCAAAGAGCCACGGATAAATAATAAGCACTATTCTAGGTAATTCTGGAGAAAACAGAGCTCCACCAACAGTAGCATAAAACTTATACATATGAGAAACTCCAGCCAAAAAACATCCTATTAAAATCTTCCAATAAAATTTCATAGGAAACGGAAGTATAAGGCTTAAAAATACATATACAAATAGAATAAGATTGCGATATAGCATCATTTTAGGTTTTCCCCCTATGGGTATCGTGTATGCTCAATTAATCAAGACTCTCCAAATTAATATCAAAATTATACCTAAATTTTATGTCCTCAATATGTCTATTTTTTATTTAATTTATTTTTTATAATTTCTCTTTCATTCTCATATCCTTTTTTTCCTAAAAGTGCAAACATATTTTTCTTGTAAGATTCAACTCCGGGTTGATTAAAAGGATTTACACCAAGTAAATATCCACTGATTGCACACGCTTTCTCAAAGAAATAGAATAGGTATCCTAAATTATAAGGCGTCGCCTCATCGATTGTTATTATCAAATTAGGCACTCCACCATCAGTGTGAGCTATTAATGTTCCCATAAAAGCTTGCTTATTTATAAAGTCCATTCCTTTTCCCAAAAGGTAATTCAATCCATCCAGATCATTTTCCTCTTTTTTTATTTGTATATCATTTAAAGGTTTGTCTATTATTATAGTAGTTTCAAAAATATTTCTTTGTCCATCTTGTATATATTGCCCCATTGAATGTAAATCTGTAGTAAAATCTGCTGCTGCAGGGAAAATTCCTTTTTGATCCTTTCCTTCAGATTCTCCAAATAATTGCTTCCACCATTCTCCAAAATAATGAAGTTTTGGTTCATAATTTATTAAAAGTTCTATATTTTTCCCTTTTCTATTTAAAATATTTCTGATCGCAGCGTATTTATAGCATGGATTATTATCAAATTTTACATTAAAATCTTTTTCAGCGTCCTTTGCTCCGGTGAGTAATCGTTCTATATCTATACCAGCACAAGCTATAGGGAGTAATCCTACAGAAGTAAGTACAGAGAAACGACCGCCTATGTCATCCGGAATTGTAAAGGTTTCATATCCTTTTTCTGAAGCCAAATTTTTGAGTGCACCTTTAGATTTATCAGTAGTAACAAAAATCCTATGTTTAGCTTTATCATCCCCATATTTTTTATAAAGATGCTCTTTTAAAATTCTAAAAGCTATCGCAGGTTCTGTTGTTGTACCAGATTTTGAAATAACATTGATTGAATAATTTTTTTTATCCAATAAATCCAAAAGGTCTGTCATATATGTTCCTGAAATATTATTCCCTATATAAAAAATTTCGGGAGTTTTCCTTTTTTCAGCCGATAAATGATTATAAAAACTATGCGATAGAAAATCAATAGCTGCCCTGGCACCAAGATAAGAACCACCTATGCCAATTACCAATAAAATATCTGAAGTTTCGATTATTTTTTTTGAAGCATCTTTAATTTTTTCTATTTCATTCTTATCATATTTTGTTGATAAATCTACCCAACCTAAAAAATCAGACCCAGCCCCGGACTTGTTATTAATTATGCTCTCAGCTAAGTTTACTTGAGCTTCCATCATATTAATTTCTTCTTCATTAAAAAAAGTTAAAGCATTTGAATAATCAAAAGATAATGTTTTCATAAAAACCTCCAAATTAATATTTAATTAGCATTTGTAAAATATACTTTCAAACATTAAATTTTTTTTAATATTATTATTTATTACAAATGTTAAATTTTTATAATACTCTACATTCTATTGCTTGATATATGCACCATATTTTTGTTAGAAATCTTAAAACAAAAATAACTTGTGATGTATTTAAGTCAAATTATTATGTGGTTTTTTTTATACTTTCATTAAATTTATAGTAATTATACTTAATCATATTAAAAAGTATTGTTTTAAATTTATTCAGGTAAAGTGCATACCTAAAATATTTTTTTTAATGACTATCGTTCAAAAGGAAATTCATTATATTTCGAATAAAAAATATTGGTAATATCAATGTTAATAAATAAAATGGCAATAATATTATACACTATAAACGATGTCTTGTAAATTATTAAAAATATATTAAAAAAAGATTATAAAAAAATTGACAACTGTATTCTATTAATGGTACAATTAATTTGTAATTGTATTAACTTTTAGGAGAGGCGATAACATGAGATTAACAAATGAAGTAGAGTATGGATTTAGGACAATCCACTATCTAACAAATGTTCCTAAAGGAAAGATCATTTCGTCAGTTGAGATTTCAAACAATGAAAAAATACCACATTTGTTTGGTCTAAGAATACTGAAGAAACTAGCGGATTATGGGCTAGTCGAGGTTTTCAAAGGATCGCGTGGTGGTTACAGGCTCAAAAAAGATCCAAAAAGAATTTCTCTGAAAGATGTTATTGAGGCAATAGAAGATAAGATTAACATATCTTCTGGAATTGCTAAAAGAGGCTCTTGTAGTGACAGATATGAGAAATCAGGTATTGCAAAGGCAATTTTGCTTATCGAAAAAGAGTTTGTAAAAGGACTTGGGAGTGTGAATTTCGCAGAATTCATAAAGAAAAAATAGTATCAAATATTGGGATTTCCTTAGTAGTTTAATCTACTAAGGATTTTTATTTTATATGCTATATCCGAACTTTAATACCTTTATATTTTACAGTATCAAATATAAATTATATTTCTAATAAACCAACTAACATAGTTTATAAATATAACTATGCACAATGCAATAAAACGGCATGTTATGCGGTTAAAAATATTTTTAACGTAATAAACTAACATATTTTATGCTTGCAAATACTTATAATATAATGAATATAATGTATGTAGAAATCCAATAATAGGTGATTTTTATTTTGTATAAATTTTATTAATATAAACAAATATTAATTATTTTTATAATAAATCAAAAAGTATTATTGCATAATAAAAATTGATAAAAAAATAGGCGTTTAAAATAATACCTTTTTATATTAAAAACATAAATATTTTTTGATGTAACTATTGACATTACATCAAAAATATGTTATATTTTATTGTAACATAATAAGTTACATCATTAAAACTTAAAATTTAAGGAGGGAAAATGAAAAAAATAGAAAAAATATCAGAAACCCAAAATTATACAGCAGTAAATATAGGTAAATTGGATGAATTGGTAGATTATATTATTCCTTCTTCTAACGGTGGACCAGCCTTTAAAGGAAAAGTATTTGTAAAAGATGCGATAAAATCTACGGGTTCAGAGATGTCTTATTCTACAATTCCACCTAAGAAGGGCTCACCATATTTTCATACACATAATAAGAATGAAGAATTATATATCATTCTAAAAGGTTCTGGGTATTTTCAAGTAGATAATGATTATTTCCCTATATCTGAAGGAAGTCTCATTCGTGTCGCTCCGGCCGGAAAGAGAGGAATGTATAATTCATCAGATGAAGTCATGATATATTTATGTGTGCAAACTAAAGAAAATTCCTTGGAAGAGTATGGAAAAGCCGATGGAAATCTAGCTGAAAATGAAGCAAAATGGAAGTGAATACTATGATAATAATTTCTAAAAAATCGAAACTACGTATACTAACTGTATTATAAAAAAATAGAAGAGATAGGACAACTATCTCTTCTATTTATATAACATTATTAGTTTATCTTTTATTCTATCTTCTGCAAATGAAGTTTTTACAGCATTCATATATAATATCTTTTCCAGTTCCGGATAATCTTTTTTATATAATTCTTTCACGATTTCAATTTCATTTGTAGAATTAGTATTGCTGACAGTCCTATTATCTGTATTTATACTTACTAATAAATTTTTTTTCAGATATTCCTTCATAGGATAGTTATTAAGATTATCCACTGCCTTAGTCTGTAGATTGCTCGTAGGGCACATCTCTATTCCTATATTATTATCATAGACATCTCTCATAAGTTTTTCATCTTTTATAAGAGCAATCCCATGCCCCAGCCTGCTTGCACCAAGCTCTAATGCCAATCTTATATTTTCTATATCTCCCGTTTCACCAGAATGTATAGTGAAAGGAATTTTAAATCTCTTGGCACTTTTAAATAATTCAACATGCAATTTTGTCGGAAATTTTATTTCATCTCCAGCCAAATCCAATGCGCATACACCTTTACCTAAAAAACCACAAGCACTCTTTAACATAGCAAAATTGGTCTCATATGTATGATGGCGCATAGCGCAAACTATAATATTCGTCATGATATCGAATTCTTTTTCTGCTTTTTTTACTCCAATTATTACAGCCTCTATCACATCTGAACATTTTAAATAATTACATGATAACATGGGAGCAAATCTTACTTCTATATATTTTACATTTTCTTTTGATACATCTTTGATTAAATTGTAACCAGCTAATTCTAGGTTTTCTTTAGTCTGTAGTCCTTCCAACGGTAAATCAAATTTTTCCAGATATTCTGTTAAATTTTTACAAATATCTGATACCTGAAGCAATTTAAAAATAGAGCGATCATCTTTAGGTAATTTATCATTTTTTATAATTTTTTTTATAGTCTCTAAAGAAAGAGACCCATCTAAATGACAATGCAAATCTATTTTATATCTACCACTACTATCCATATCCATATCCTTTATTTATAATTACTTTTTATCCATTCTCTAGTCTCTTTATCGACAGCCTTTATTATATCAATATCTGTAATTTTCTGTATTTTATGTCGATTAATAGATTTTTCTATTATTTCATAAATAGTTAAAAAACTTATTTTTTTATTTAAAAATAAATCTACTGCTACTTCATTAGCAGCATTTAACACAACAGGCATGGTTTCTCCTATTTTCCCTGCGATATATGCAAATTCTAATCCTCTGAATACATCATTATCCGGTTGTTCGAATGTAAGCGACGATATTTTAACTAAATCTAAGGAATTAAATATAGGATTTGCCATTCTATCAGGATATGTAAAGGCATATTGGATAGGTAATTTCATATCATGAATCCCTAATTGTGCTATTATATTTTTATCTTTAAACTCAACCATAGAATGTATAATGCTTTGAGGATGGATCAAAACCTTTATATTATCATAACAAATTCCAAATAATCCATGTGCTTCTATTACTTCCAGCCCTTTATTTACCAGAGTGGAAGAATCTATAGTTATTTTCTTCCCCATCTTCCAAGTCGGATGCTTTAGAGCCTGGTCAATAGTCACATTTTGGAGTTCTTCTTTTTTCTTTCCTCTAAAAGTTCCTCCGCTCGCTGTTATGATTAAGTTTTCGATTTCATCTATCTTTCCAGCCTGTATACTCTGAAAAATAGCAGAGTGTTCACTGTCTACAGGAATGATTTTTGCATTTTTATATTTCTTTAAAAGTTGATTAATATATTCACCTGCTGCCACCATGGTTTCTTTATTGGCAAGAGCAATTGTTTTCTCATTTTTTATTCCCTCTACAGTGGCATCAATACCGACAGCACCGCTCACGGCTGTAAGCAAAATATCGTAATCTTTTATTTGAGATAATTCTACAAGTCCTTTTTCACCATAAAATAACTCTAACAGAGGAAATTTGTCCTTTAAAGATTTATAACCATCTTCTGTCCCGATACATACATATTGCGGCTTAAATTCTTCTATTTGCTCTACTAATAATTCATAATTTTTATACCCACTAATTCCAATTACTTGAAATTTATCTTTAGCATTTCTTATTACTTCCAATGCATTGGTTCCAATACTTCCGGTAGAACCCAAAATAATAATTTTCTTCAATTTTTATCCTCCATGCATATTAGTTATTTCCATATATTTTGATATGTTGCCAAGAAAAAATATGAAATCGGCATAACAAAAATCAAGCTATCAAATCTATCCAGTATTCCCCCATGACTTAATAATAAATTTCCAGAATCTTTTGCATTAAAACCTCTTTTTATTACTGATTCTATTAAATCACCTATTTCGCAGGATATAGTTACTATGAGTCCGAATATTATTAAAAATATAAAATTAGTTGTCCCGTCAATAGATACAAAATGCATGTTTACACCATCTATTAAATGTAATTTAACAATTAAATAAATAGACAAAATAGTAAACACTATTCCGCCAATAGCTCCTTCTTTTGATTTTTTGGGACTTATCTTTGTAAAACCATCTTTAAAAATTTTACGTCCTATTGATATTCCGGTAAAATAAGCAAAAGAATCACATAACCATACAGAAATTTGTATAATCACTAACCATGTATTACCATAGAGTAATTTTGATATGTTAAAAATATATGAAAACAATGATATATATGCTACTCCAACAAAAGTTATTCCCAAATCTTTGTTTATATTGATAGTATCACCTCTGACTATGCTAAATATAGCCATAATAATAAAGGCAAATACCAATAAGTCCAATGTATATGTAGAACAATAAAACTTGATAGATAAAATAATCAGCGATAGAGTAATTCCCAATATCTTGTATGGATTATATCCATCTTTCTCTGCCATAGAATAATACTCATGAAGACCCAACACGGAAATTATAATTGATATTATAAAGATGAATATTCCTCCCTTTATATACATCAATAATAATAGAGGAATACCTATAATTGCAACTAAAATTCTGTTTAACATCTCAAATACCTCCAAATCTTCTATCTCTTTGATTATAACTGGCAATTGCGTCATCTAAATCCTTCTCCGAAAAATCCGGCCATAGTGTATCGCAAATATATATCTCAGAATATGCTATTTGCCATAATAAAAAATTAGATATCCTGAATTCCCCACTTGTCCTTATCAATAATTCGGGATAAGGTAAATCATTGTACAAATATTTAGAAAATTCTTCTTCTGTAATTTCTTTTTTAGTATTTTCTATATTTTCCCTATTTTCTTTTAGAATCAAATTTACTGCATCAATTATTTCACTTCGTCCGCCATAGTTAAATGCTACATTAAAAACAATTCCTGTATTGTTTGCAGTAACTTTTTTTAAATGTTCTATACGTTCTAATAAATCTTCTGGAACTCCTATTTTACTACCCGATACTAAGAATTTCACATTTTTTTCCATAAGATTTTTTTCTTCATTTTTTAAATATAATTTAAATAACTTCATTAAAGCATTCACTTCTTCAGTACTTCTTTTCCAATTTTCAGTAGAAAAAGCAAAAACTGTTAAATATTTTATTCCCAATTTTCCGGCATGTTCCAATGTACATCTCAATGAATTGACACCTTCATTATGCCCAAAAGTACGTAATAAACCTCTTCGTTCGGCCCATCTGCCGTTACCGTCCATTATTATTGCAATATGTTTTATAATATCCATCTATATCAATCTCCAATGAAAGTCTATATATTTTTATTATTCCAAAAAATTTTCTATAAATACCACTCTAGTATATCATTTTTCAGCATAAAAGTCTATTATAGAATATCTATGTATTTTATTAGTAAAAAAATCCAGATATTTTTTTATCTGGAAAGATTTAATTTATAAATTTTGGCGGGAGTGACGAGACTCGAACTCGCGACCTCCTGCGTGACAGGCAGGCGCTCTAACCAAACTGAGCTACACCCCCTAATTATATATATATGGTGGTCGCTATAGGACTTGAACCTATGACCCCCTGCTTGTAAGGCAGGTGCTCTCCCAACTGAGCTAAGCGACCTTCAAAAATGGTGCCCAGAGGCGGAATCGAACCACCGACACGGGGATTTTCAGTCCCCTGCTCTACCGACTGAGCTATCTGGGCATAACTATAAAAATAAATCATATATAACAATTTATTTCATTATTAGAATCATGGCGGAAGGCCAGAGATTCGAACTCTGAAGCCTTACGGCGTCGGTTTTCAAGACCGGTTCCTTACCAATTAGGATAGCCTTCCCTAAAAACTTGTAATAAAATAAATATATTATTTAATTAAGGAATAATTCCTCAATGATATCAAATGGTAGTCCCAAGGGGAATCGAACCCCTGTCTCCAGAGTGAAAATCTGATGTCCTAACCCCTGAACGATGGGACCATGGTGGATCCAGTTGGAATCGAACCAACGACCACTCGGTTATGAGCCGAGTGCTCTGACCAACTGAGCTATGGATCCGTATTATGGCGTATCTGAAGGGATTCGAACCCCCGCCCCACGCCTTAGAAGGGCGTTGCTCTATCCAGCTGAGCTACAGATACATGGAGTCTGGTGCGTCATACAAGGATCGAACTTGTGACAACACGATTAAAAGTCGTGTGCTCTACCAGCTGAGCTAATGACGCTTTTGGAGCGGGAAACGAGATTCGGACTCGCGACATTCAGCTTGGAAGGCTGACGCTCTACCAACTGAGCTATTCCCGCATATCTATATTCATACATTATAATTTTGGTGGCGGGGGTAAGATTTGAACTTACGACCTTCGGGTTATGAGCCCGACGAGCTACCAGACTGCTCTACCCCGCGACATTAAATGGTGGTGCCTAGAGCCGGAATCGAACCGGCACGGTACTAAGTACCACAGGATTTTAAGTCCTGTGCGTCTACCTATTCCGCCATCCAGGCATTTTTAATGTCCTCTGGCTTCTGCCAAGGACATTAATCATTGTATCATAATTATCTAATCATGTCAACGCTTTTTTATAGTTTATTTTAATTTTTTTAAAAACTCATTTATTTGATCCAAATGATGGTAAATCAATACATTTATCTGCTTAACATTATATAAATCCTCTACAATTAAAAGAGGATTTCTAAGAAATTTTTCTTTTTTATCTTTTGAAAATGATTTTAGATAATACTCTGCTTTAGATGCAATAGCTCTATTATTGGCTATTAATACCATTTCTATATTTTCTATTTTAAATGATTTAGTATATCTGGCAGCTTTTTTTCTTTGATAAAAATGTTCTTCAACTCTTCTAAATATATCAGTTGTTATTCCTGTATATAATGTATTCTTTTCACTCCTTATGATATAGATATAGTATATTTTATCCATAAACACCAACATTTCTTCTCATATAATTTTGTGAATTATTTTATAAATTCATCTTCATCATATTATTTTAAGGTAATCCATATAAACAGGCATCAAATAAGCCAGGTTCTGTATTTATCAATCATTTATCTACGGTTATAATTACTTATAACCTTTAGCGACTTACCACGAAAGACGGACGAGCAGCCCTTATCCTTTCTCTTTTAGTCTTGCTCCAGAGGGGGTTTGACAAGCTTTTTTAGTCTCCTAAAAAACTGGTGGTCTCTTACACCACCTTTTCACCCTTACCATATGGCGGTTTTTTTTCTGTGTCACTTTCCTTAAAGTTACCTTTAGCAGCCGTTAACTGCCCTCTTGCTCCATGGAGCCTGGACTTTCCTCTCCTTAATTGCTTAAGCAGCGATTGATTTTAATACCTGTTTATATTTTTATTATTTAGAATTTTTTCTTTTTTTTAATCCGTGATCGATTACATACTCGTTTTCACCGAATATCCTATGAGCCACTGCAAAAATTAAAATTCCCAAAAAACCAATTCCACCAACTATTCCTGCTATCAAAAGTACTTTTTTAAAATCTAAACTAAAATTAAACGATCTGTTTTTTTCTGAAGTTGGCATTTTTATTTCGCCATTACTATCTTCATTGCCTATTAATCCTTCTCTTTCAATTTCGATTTTAATTTTTTCCAATATTTCATCTAACCCATCTAAAATTTCAAGAATATATTGGTCATAATTATTTGCTTCCAACAAATTTTTTATATTGTTTAATAAAAAATCAATCTCATCATCGTACTCATTCATTGGCATATCTCTAGATATATTCAGATTAACTGCAACATCTTTTTTTTCTGTCGATATATTTACCATAATCACTTTTTGTGGGTCAGATACAGAAAACCCTTCTCCTTCCGGAAGGGAATTAATGTATATTTTAACATTTCTCGCTTTTTCGATTTCATTAGTTCTCTTATCAATTTGTACTATTCCTTCTTTTGTAAAAATACCTAAATTATCATTTACTTTACCAAATATCGAAAGAGCATAGAATAGAAAAATTATTATTGTTATTTTTTTCACTTTTTTCTCCTAGTATTATAAAATAGTAAATAGGTTTCCTCCGTCATATGTGATAATATCTAAATTTGTTGTTTCTAAATATTTTTGTATAACATTTGCAAAAAATTTTTCACTTTCATAGTGACCAATATCTATAATATCTACACCGGATTCTGATGAATCCAATCCATCATGATATTTTACATCCCCAGTGATAAAAAGATCTATATCAAGTTCTTTTGCCTTTCGCCAGTAATTTCCACCGGCTCCGTTTATAATAGCAATTTTATCAATCTTTCTATTAATATCTCTACTAAAACATCTCAGATTAATTAATTTAAGTTTTTCCTTCAAAATATTTATATATTCCAAAATTGATATTTTATCATCTAAAATAAAATATCTACCAATTCCACTTTCATTTTCTTCATTATTTATATCTAATATCTCGAAATCTTTTACATCGAGCAAATCTAATATATATTCATTAAGTCCATTTTTGCTACTATCCAAATTCGTATGTAGAGTATAAAGGCAAATATGTTTTTCTATTAATTTGATAATTTTATTTCCCAATATATCGTTATCTCTAATATATTTTACGGGGTCAAATATCATTGGATGATGACTGATTATCATATCCACTTTTTCTTTTATTGCATTTTCCAATGAATCTTTGGTAACATCCAAGGATAATTGAATTTTTTTGATATCTCTATTGACATTTCCCACTATTAATCCGACATTATCCCAATCTTCTGCATTGCATAATGGGAATTTGTTTTCTAATATTTCTACAATTTTTCTTCCATTCATATAACAACTCTCCCATCTAAATCTGAAAGTATCATCAATGCTTGTTTAAAAAGATGCTCTCCTTCTCCACTTGAAAGACCCATTTCTTTTTCTATTTCATACATAGAATATCTTTTTTCTTTTTCAAATCCAAAATAGTATTTTAGTATTTCTATTTCTCTTTTGGTTAATCTATTTTCAGAAGAAAAGAAATCTAATTTTTCTTTTAATTTTATTTCTTTTTTGTCAATAATCTCTAGAGATTCCAAAATATCTTTTTCTTCATCTTCATGAAAATCATCTTCATGAAAATCATCACCTGAAAATTCAGCATATTTTTCTTTAAAAAAACTTTCAAACTCATATTGAATATCTGTTATTCTTTTTTTTATAAAAAGTATCATTTCTCGAATTATCCAATAATTTTTATAATCATTAAAATTGCTAAATCCTGAATTTTTGAAATTGTCTATTGCATTTAGTAATCCCAAATTCCCTTCTTGTACAATATCTAAATATGAGATTCCATCTTTGAGATAATAGAAAGCAATTGATGCAACTTGACTTATATTTTTTAAAAATAAATCTTGCTCTGTTTCCGGTATAATAAGCGAGATTTCTTCCAAATAATCCAATACAGCTTCTGTTTGTCTACTATAAATTCTTTTTTGTGTTGGTTCTAAAAGCTTATAATCAAGCAATAATTTTTTCTCTTTATTCCTATTTAAATAATTTAAAAATGCATCATGACTCTCTAGATCGTTAAAAACATCTATTTCATAATCTCTGACCATTATATTTTCAGGATTCAAATTTTTGGCCATTATGTTCCTCCATTCCCATTGTGAACTATACCTTAAAATCTTCCAATTTCTTTTTCCTACTTGGATGTCTAAGTTTTCGCAATGCCTTTACTTCTATTTGTCTAATTCTTTCTCTCGTTACTTTGAATATCTTTCCAACTTCTTCCAATGTCTTGGGAGAACCATCATCAAGTCCGTATCTAAATCTCAATACTTTTTCTTCTCTTCCGCTTAAAGTATTAAGGACACTGTTTAATTGTTCACGAAGCAAGCTTCTATTTGTTAATTCGTATGGGTTTAGCATTTTACTATCCTCTACAAAATCTCCCAATTCACTATCTTCTTCACTGCCAACCGGAGTTTCCAATGAAATCGGGTCTTGATTCATTTCTTGTATTGCTTTCACCCGTTCTATTTCCATGTCAAGCCTTTCAGCCAATATTTCCGGAGTAGCATCCTTTCCAGTTTCTTGCAAATAAATTCTAGCTTCTTTTTTTATTTTATTTATTGTTTCTATCATATGCACAGGGATTCTAATTGTCCTTCCTTGGTCAGCTATTGCTCTGGTTATAGCTTGGCGTATCCACCAAGTGGCATAAGTGGAGAACTTGTATCCCTTACTATATTCAAATTTCTCTACAGCTTTCATAAGTCCTATATTCCCTTCTTGTATTAAATCTAAAAGCTTTAATCCTCTGTTGGTATGTTTTTTGGCTATGCTCACAACAAGCCTTAGATTAGCTTCGATAATCTGTTTTGTGGCCCACTCATCGCCCTCTAGAGCCCTTTTTGCGTATTCCAACTCTTCTTCATACCTCAATAGAGGGATTTGTCCTATTTCTCTCAAATACATCTTTATAGGTTCATCAACTTTCATATCACCGGAAAGAGAAAATAGTTCATCATTAGATAATTCTTCTTCATTTATTTCTTCAAGTTCATCAGGGTTAAATCTTTCGATTTTTTCAAAATCATCTTCCAGTTTATCGTCAACAAAATCGTCAAATAATTCATCTTCGGGTAACAAATCCAAATCTATAGCAAAATCATCCACAATTGGAATATCATCAAAATTTTCTTCATCTTCTTCATCAATTTTGGATTTTTTTAGTGCTTTTTCCTCTTTTGTTTTTGATTTTTTCCCGGTTAATTCTTTTGTTTTGTCCGATTTTTCATCATCAAAAATATCAAAATCTTCATCACCAAAATTTTCTTCAGATGATGCTTTTTTTAGATTTTCACTTATAACCTCTCCTGCAATTATTGTTTTTTTATTTTTAGAAGGTTTATCAGAGGTTGTTTTTAGTTTATTGATTCG
This sequence comes from Fusobacteriaceae bacterium, assembly GCA_031289425.1. Lineage (GTDB taxonomy): Bacteria > Fusobacteriota > Fusobacteriia > Fusobacteriales > Fusobacteriaceae > JAISST01. The sequence goes on along the minus strand of JAITPM010000073.1, from coordinate 461 downwards.
CTCTTCATTTTCTTTTTCAACTTTTTTTTCTTTTATTTTATCTTCTTTTATTTTGTTTTCTTTTGTTTTGTTTTCTTTTGTTTTATCTTCTTTTATTTTGTCTTCTTTTATTTCTTTTATTTCTTTTATTTCTTCTGTTATTTTTTCTTCTATTTTCTCTTTATCTATTTTTTCTTCTATCTTTTTTTCTTCTATCTTTTCTTCTTCTATATTTTCTTCTTCTATCTTTTCTTCTTTTATCTTTTCTTCTTTTATCTTTTCTTCTTCTATCTTTTCTTCTTCTATTCTTTCTTTATTTATTCTTTCTTCTTCTGTTCTTTCTTCTTCTATTCCTTTTTCCCTTATTCTTTCTTCATCTATTTTTTCTAATTCTATACTTTTTTCTTCGCCTTGTTTCTCGTCTTGTGCTTCTTTTTGTTTTATCTTTTTATTTTCTTTACTTTTTTTTGTTTTTCCTTCCT
>JAITPM010000019.1 GCA_031289425.1 Fusobacteriaceae bacterium | reverse complement strand
AGCAATTGGTCGATAATATCCTTCTCCTGTTCTTTCTTCTTTCGTGCCATGACCATACTTTCTCCCTTGGTATTTCTACCACGTTTTGGCCATTTACACAAACTTTAGGACAGGTCCGTAAAACCTGCTTGTATCTTGTACCATAATATTTTAAAAAATGTTTTTAATTAATTCTTCAAATAATTCGGGCAATAAGTCCTCAGGTGATCCAGTTGAAAACGTTAAATTCTTTCCTTTTCCAAAAAGCTCTGCTTCATATATTTTTTTATCAATTCCAAGTTCTATAATTTCAATTTTTATAGTTAATGTGTCAGCAATGCCTGACCATACAGTTGCTCTATCTTCCCAATTAATTATTGTAGAATATAATAAATAATCGGCATTATTATTCTTTGCCGTATTTGTACATTCATTTATGGTTTCATATTCTTTACCCAATACAATTTTTGAAACATAATTTTCTATACTAATTTCCAATAACTCTTGATACGTTTGTGCCGATCCACGATAAATTGTTCCCTGGTATCTACCATCACGAGGTAGATTCAAGTAAACAACTTTGTTTGCTCCCAATGTTATTTTATTAGAACTTGTACTTCTTACATTGGAGGTTGTAGTACAAGAAAGAGCTAAAAACACAATGAATCCCAAAAACAAACGATAGATTTTTCTCATTTTATACTCCTTAAAATTATTATTAACTATAATCCTTTTTTTGTCAATATATTTTTCAGAAAATTTTAGGTTTTATGTCGCCTAACGTTCCGGTTGTATATGACGTTTTTTTGTGCCCGATAAAGAAAAATGCGGAGCATTTTTTCGGGCACAAAAAAATGTGGTGGAGTGAGGCGTGGGAATGGAGCGAAGCGGAATGACCTAGCCGAACGGAACCCGAGCCGCCGAAGGCGGCGAAGCATATACAATCCTGTTATATGCAGTACAGCCCGTACTTAATTATCACAATTACTTTTTCAAATTATGTATTTCTTTATGTTGTTCACTTGTTACATAAATTAAATTTATAACCCTATTATCAAAACCATTGTTTGAAATATGATGAATAATGTTATATTTTGACGGATCGGGGTTATCCTTTAAAAGAAAAGTTTCTGCCACTAATTTATATACAAGAATTGGAAATCTATATTCCGGTATCTTCACACAAAGATAATCATAATCTTTTTTACTTCTTGATTCTTGATGTAGAATTTCATTATGATATATTATACGCCCAAAATTACTAACTTTTATTTCATCATATTCAGGAAAGTAAACAAATTCTTCACCCGGTATTGGTTTCACCTCTTTATATTCATGATAATATTTATCCCCAACTAATAAAAAGGGTTTATATAAATCTTCTGGAATTTCAATTTTTGATTGTAATTCTTCGATAGAGTAATTTCCCAATAATTTATCCATATAGCCCCCTTCATTAAAACTAAACCATTAAATTGAACTATAATAATACTCCATGAAGTCATCAAAGACTTCTTTTAGTATTGTATCTTCCCAATTAAGTGCAGGATCAATTATAAAAGATACAAGAGCTAAAAATTTAGCTTGATTATAACTAGCCCCTGACTCTAAATATTCAAAGAAAATTCTTTGTAGATAAAGCAAAACAAAATCTTTATGATTTTGATAATCAGACCTAAGAAGAGCAGCATTAGCATTCTTGATACCTAAATATTCAAAATGGCGAACTTGGTAATGGTAAGGACCTATACTACCAATTCTTCCGTATTTTGTCATCAAAGCTACCTTATTCTCAACAAGGTAATTCATTAATAGAGCAACCTCATTTGCTTCAAAACCGTATTCTTTTGCATCTGGCCAGTTGGAAGGATTTGCTTGGCCAAATATATTTAAAGACATAATGGAGAATAAAAACATAAAAAGAATCTTATTCATTTGAAGCCCCTTTTTCCAGTAAATCAATTAGCTCATATATTTGTCATTCTATATCATTAGGCATTTGTTTGTCAATAGTTTTTCTTAAGTTTTTATAAAATTTTGAAAAAATTTAGGGCTGTATTGCATATAACGTTCCGGCTGTATACGACGTTTGGGCCACCTAATAAGCAAACGCAAAGGCGTAAATGCAATTCCTACCCGGCCTTTGCGTTTGCGGTGGCCCAAATGTGGGCGAAGGAGCCGTGGGAGCGAGGCGCAGCCGACTGACCTAGGCGACGCAGCCCTAGGGCCTTTAGGCCCGTCACGTATACAGACCTGTTAGACGCAGTAGCCCTATTAATACCGTGAAATTATATCATTAAAATGATATTCATACCCTATAGTGATCTTTATATCTTGTTGAGTAAATACCCCAAAATCAATTCCGCTATCGGACAATAAAAATTTTTCCATAAAATCCCTTGTATATTTTATCCCAAATATAAGATTACCTGTTTTTAAGGAGTATGTAATAAATTGACCGAATTCAATACCCCATGTAACTTCTTGATTATATTTTTGATTTCCAATAAATGATTTTTCTTCAATTTCTCCCAAAGGAAATGAAATGTATGGACCCAATACTATTCCAACACTACTTGGAGTAAATATTTTTCGTGATATTCTTAATAGCAAAGGAACATTTACATAAGAATAAGATAATGTTGAGTCTATATTCCACACCTTACTTGCTTGATTTATTTCTTCATTTATACTAAAATCTACACCAATTTGGATTGCAATATCCCTTGTAAATCCATAACATCCAGCATATAAAGAAAATGCAAAACTACGTGATCTTTCTATTTCAAAATTATACCCATAATTTTTTATAAGCAATGATTTATACGATTCATTAATGTCTTGTATTCCAAAATTGAGCCCTATATCTCCTCCAAAATATATATCTTTATTTTGAGCGTATAGTCCGTTGAAAAGATTAACAAAAATAAATATAATAAACAGATTTTTCATGACTTTTATTATATGTAACATATTGATAATTGTCAATAGGGCTATTGCGTCTAACGTTCCGGCTGTATACGACGTTTGGGCCACCATATAAGCAAACGCAAAGGCCATAAAT
>JAITPM010000035.1 GCA_031289425.1 Fusobacteriaceae bacterium | reverse complement strand
ATAATACATAGTAATTTTTTCATATATTTCACCTACCATCTGTTCTTGTTATCATCTTTACCGGATGGTAACACTCTCTCATTATTTTTAAAAGATTGCTTTTCATTATTTTCCATTTTCTTTAAAAGAAGTTGAAGTTCTTCTTTTCTTTCATCTGGTACATCTTCGGCATATATTATATTATCGCCGCTTGCACTTACAGATTCTGTATTAGTGTTAATTTTTTCTTTATTTTTTTCTTGATTTTTTTGATTATCATTGTTCTTGTCTTGATTTTGTTGATTATTTTGTTGGTCGTTTTTATCTTGGTTTTGTTGTTCTTGGCTGTTTTGTTGATTGTCTTTATTCTTGTCTTGATTTTGTTGATTATTTTGTTGGTCGTTTTTATCTTGGTTTTGTTGTCCTTGGCTGTTTTGTTGATTGTCTTTGTTCTTGTCTTGATTTTCTTGATTATTTTGTTGGTCGTTTTTATCTTGGTTTTGTTGTTCTTGGCTATTTTGTTGATTGTCTTTGTCCTTGTCTTGATTTTCTTGGTTATTTTGTTGGTTGTTTTTATCTTGGTTTTGTTGTTCTTGGTTATTTTGTTGATTGTTTTTATCTTGGTTTTGCTTATCTTGGTTATTTTGTTGATTGTCCTTATTTTGTTCTTGATTTTCCTGCTCATTTTGATTTTGTTCTTTGTTTTCTTCTTGTTTATTTTTTAAATTCTCAATTTTTTTTTGAACTATTTCATAATTTTTCTTTATATTTATATCAGAAGAAACCGACATCGCATTTTTATAATAAAGAAGTGCTTGTTCATAAGAATCTTTTATAGTCTGAAATTTTTCCTGTTCATTTTGATTATTAGATTCTACATTGAGTTCATCAGCTATTTTAACTTTTGAATTCCCGTTTATAAAGAATTCTTCATTTTCTTTTTTTAATACTTCGGCATATTCTTTGTTTTGATAAAGTGTATTAATAAGATTTTTATCTATTTTAGCAATGTATTCATTTACTTTATCTTTTTTATTACCCAAATCATTTTTTTGATATTTTTCTAATATATTCTCATAAGATTTCTTGGCATTTTTATAATTGTTGCTCTTAAAAAATAAATTTCCTTTAATAATAGAAAAATAGTCCATAAATAGATTTTTATCTAAAAATATGAACAATATAGCAACTAAAATACAAATAATTCCTATTATTTTATTTTTTGATATTTTATTCTTTATTATTTTATTCGTCATCTCTTGTCCTGCCTCTTAATAAAAATCCCAGTACAATAAAAATCAATCCTATAAAAAGTGGAATTTGAAAATATCTTGCATATTGTTTTACTTTTTCTTCTCTAATTCCCAATCGCTCCAAATCTCTTATATCTTCAAAAAAATTCATAAAGTTATCTGATAAATTATTTACTTCATAATATTTACCATTGTTATCTTCTGCCAATTTTCTTAAAAATGATGTGTTTAGTTTACTTATAACAGCTGAGCCACTTAAATCTTTTATAAATCCTGTTTTTTTACCATTAGTATAATCCGGAACAATTCCGCCTTCTAGTGTCCCAATTCCGACTGAATAAATATTTATATTATTTTTTTTGGCAAAATCCAAAGTTTTATCATCATAGTCTCCTCCATCTGATAATATAACTACAGTCTTATTGACACTTTCTATTTCTTTAAAAGAAGATTCTGCTATACTTAATCCCTGATATAACTCAGTTCCTCCACCTGATATCAAATTTCCATCTATAGCATCTATATAATTTTTACCTATAGAGTAATCATCAGTAAGAGGCATTTGTATATAGGCACTATCAGAAAATGGGATAAAGCCTACTCTGTCCCCCTTTAAATTTTTAAGCATCGTATTCAAAATTCTCTTGGCGCCTTCCAATCTATTTGGATATATGTCCTCTGTCATCATAGAACGTGATACGTCAATTAATACATAGATATTCATACCTTTAACTTCTTCATTTTCTTCATTCATCAATTTTTGTGGAGATAACAAAGCCAAAACAATTAAAATGCTTCCAATTGTTATAAATAATATTTTTAATATTTCACTTATTATTCTGTTTTTAAATTTTAAAGTTTTTAAAATTTTCTGCTTTTTCCTAAATCCTATTATCATCACAATTATTATCATCACAGAAATCATAAAGAAAATAGCGTATTGTTTATTCCCAAATTCCATTTTTTACCTCTTTTTTCTCATCGCAATTTCAATGTTTAGAATTTTATAAAATCTATCATAATCTTTTATGGTATACGTACATATATTAAATAATTAAATAATACTCCGCAAAGTAATATAATTAGAGAAATTTTTAAAATATTTTCATACAATTCTTGTTTTTCATAAAAATTTCGCCCTTCAACTTCTGATTTTTCCATTTGGTCAATCATATCAAATATTTTATTAAATTCTTCTATATCTCCGGCTCTGAAATATTGACCATCAGTTTCTTTTGCTATATATTCAAGTAACGGCTCATCCAGTTCAGTATTTTTTATTCTCTGAGTCCCCCAAAGTGATCTGATTAAAAATTCCCTGGCTCCTATTCCTACCGTATATACCTTTATTCCCAATTCTTTTGCAATTTTTGCTGCCCCTTCAGGGCTCATTTCACCGGAATTATTTATGCCATCAGTAAGAAGTACAACTACCTTCGTCTTAGTTTTAGCTTCTTTCAATCTATTCAAGGAGACTCCCAACCCCATACCAATAGCTGTACTATTATTGCTTGTAATATCGTTAACAGTCAGTTTCCCAACTATTCCTTTGATTACATTGTGATCAAAAGTGAGTGGAGCTTTGGTATAAGCATCACCGCCAAACACAACTAAAGATATCATATCATTTGTTCTTTTATCTATAAACTTGTCCAATACTGATTTTGCAACTTCTAGTCTATTGGGTCTAAAATCATTTTCCATCATAGACAAAGAAAGATCAAGTACAATCGCAATAGATATTCCGTTTTTCTTTATTATTTTATCTTCTAAAACAAGTTGAGGTCTTGATAAAGCTAAAACCATAAGTAGACTAGACAAAAAAATTAGAATTTTACCTATAAGATGTTTTCTGCTTTTCATCTTATATTTTTTTATTAAACTAATACTCGGTATTCTGATTGCAGGTTCTTTTCTTTTCATAAAAAAAAGAAAAGCTATAATAGGAATTAATATTAGAAAATATGGGGATGCAAATTTAAACATTTTGAGAATCCTCCCCCCTTAATTTATTGTATATTTCATAAGCAAATTTTTTCATTTTTTCTTTGTAAGACTCTATATTATAAATTTTTCTGGAAAATTTATAATTATCTAAGTTATGTATATATTCTATATCATCTTTTGTTATTTGTCCAATCGCTAAATATTCACCATTTAAAAAATGTGTATGATATCTATAATCAATTATTTCTCTTAAAAGAAAACTAATTTCATATTGCCATTTATCCTTGGACAATTTCTCCATTTCTTTTTCAAATCTATCAAATGGGTCTATAGAAATTTCTTTTCGATATTTTAAACTTTTTAACAAAGTTATAAATCCAATAAAAATCATAATAATTCCTAAAATTCCAATATACGGAATTTTTCCCCAATACAAATCTTTATTTGATTTATCTTCCATATCAATATAGATTTCATTATTTGATTTTTCATCCTTTAGAGAACTTTTTATGTTAAATTTTACTGTATTATTTCCTATCTTTAAAATACTTTCTCCCACAGAATAAATTCGGAAATACACGCTTACACTTCTTTGATCGTTCTCATTAATTTCTTTTATTTCCTCTATCTTTATGTCGTTTTCTTTGGCAAATTGATCAAATACCATTTGAACCTCACTAGTTGAGGCTCCTTTTATATTTAATGGTATCAAGTCTCCTATCAGTATATCTTTTCCATAAACATTTGCAATAAATATAAAAAAAACTAAAAAAATATTTTTAAATATCTGCTTTTTATTTATTATATTTTTTATAGTGTTATTTGTCTTAATTATTAATCTCATCATCTTTTTGCACTTTTTCTCCTGTTAAAATAATTGGATAAAGTTACAATGTAGTTGTCGTCCGTATATATCATTAGAATATTTTTAGGAGTTTTATCTGTTATTGAAATATTTTTTTTATAATTTTCTACTACTATATTTTCTCCGATTTCAGAATCTACAATATTAAATATTGCACCTTTTGGCAATGTTTCATATTTTTTATCATTGATTTTTATAGGTATAAGATCATGTTTTGAATCTATTATAGAGAGCATTTTTTCATATCCGGTATCCAAAAAATCAGATATTAAGAATACTATTCCCCTTTTTTTCATAATGTTATTTAAAAACTCCAAGGCCGTTTTTATACTAGTTTTCTTATCTAAAGGCTCATAATTTAACAGAGTATCTATTATAACCATAGCATGATTACGTCCTTTTTTAGGGGGAATAAATTTTTCAACTTTCGAGGAAAATAAAATAATCCCAACTTTATCTCCATTTTTATGTGCACTTAAAATCAGACTACCAACTAATTGATAGATCAAATCCAGTTTTGCAGCAAAATTATTGGAGTTTGATATGTCTACTAATATATAAATACAAATTTCTCTTTCTTCTGTAAATTCTTTTACATACGTTTTCCTTTGCCTAGCGCTTACTTTCCAATCTATTTTTTTGACATCATCACCGGGAGTATAAATTCTTATATCAGAAAATTCCATCCCATTCCCTTTGAAATATGAACGGTATTTCCCTGTAAAAATTTCCCTTGCTAAAATTGATGAAGCTATCTCTATTTTTTTTATTTTTTTTAAAAGTTCTTCTCTTTTCAATTGGATACCTCATTACTTTTAAATTATTCCAATATCGTATTACGGTAATTTAACCTTTTCCAAAATATCGACTATAATATCTTCTACGCTCAATCCATCTGCTTCAGCCTCATATGTAGGAATTATTCTATGTCTTAAAACGTCAAATATTATTTTTTTGATATCTTTGGGCGTAACGAAATCTCTTCCCTCTAGAAAAGCATTCCCCTTTGATGCCAAAGTGATAGCGATAGATGCCCTCGGTGAAGATCCACATAAAATATGGTTATTTTTTTCTCTTGTCTTGAATACTATATCTACTATATAATCCATCAATTTATCATCTATATATATTTCTTTTATTATATTTTCAATCTCATGTATTTTCTCTTTATTTAAAACTTCTTTTAATTCTATATCATCATATTTTACAGTAGAAGTAAGTAATCCCAATATTTTCTTTTCTTCTTCCTTTGTAGGATATTCTATTTTCACCTTCATAAGAAATCTATCTTGTTGAGCTTCCGGAAGAGGATATGTACCATCTTGTTCGATAGGATTTTGTGTCGCTAAAACAATAAAAGGACGATCTAATCTGAAAGTTTCATTTGCTATTGTAATTTGTTTTTCTTGCATAGCTTCCAATAACGCTGATTGTACTTTGGCCGGTGCTCTATTTATTTCATCAGCTAATATTATATTTCCAAATATTGGACCTTTTTTAGTATAAAATTCTCCATTTTTTTCATTATAAATTTCTGTACCTATTATATCACTTGGAAGCAAATCCGGAGTGAATTGAATCCTTGCAAATTTAAGTCCCAATGTTCTTGCTATCGTATTCACGGTTAAAGATTTAGCAAGTCCAGGAAAACCTTCAAGCAAAATATGATTTCCTGTAAAAATCCCTATAAGTATTTTATTTATCATATCATCTTGCCCAATTACTTTTTTTCTTATCTCTTCTTTTAGTTCTTTTATATACTTTACTTGGCCTAATATTTTTTCATTTATATTTGTATATTCTTCTGATGATTTATATATTTCTTCAGGTGAGTAATTCATTAAAAACCTCCAAATTCATACATCTTCATATATTCAAATTCATAGATTCAAGCAAGTGACCATAATTCATTATGAGGATGTTTGTTTATATTTATAATTTAATTCTATTAGCAATCAATTAGACGTTATAAATACTAAAATTGTTTATTCGATTAGTTAATTGATATAAAGGCACAATTTTCTATCATCCTATAATCGTATATTTTTCATACTCCTCGTCATTATTTATCAAATCTAAAGTTAACTTAGTTACTGCAACACAAGTCATAATAGGAGCAATAAATATCCCAATTATTGGTATGAACATTAATATATTAAAAATTGTTCCACATAATATCGAATATGTTCTTTTTTTTGATAAAAATTTCATACTTTCTTTTGTAGTAAATTTGTATCTTTCCAAAGTGTAGTCCATGAAAGCAAATCCTGTAAAATACCCCTGCATTAAAAATACTATAATTGGACTTATTATCACAACTGGAGGAATAAGTATTTCCAAAAAAAATAATACTATCATAACAAGGATTTGTTTTATAAAACATATCATTCCAATATTGGCACCCCTAGCCAGAAAAGACATACTATCCTTTAAAGAAATATCAAATTTTTTATTTGTTAAGTAACTATCAACTCTTTCAGAAGCATAAGATAAAATAGGGGATAATACCACCAAAAGCAATGTTTTATATATAAGAAAATATAAGAAAAAAAGACCCATTGTCAAGAATAATTTTATAATCCAAGAAATCCAATAATAAAATTCATCTATTTTAAATAATTTTATTATCAATTCCCATAAATAATTCGAAACCTTTATCCCGAAAAATATGAAAAATACAAACATTAATGAACCTATTATTCCGGGAAGTATGTAATATTTTTTAAGATTTGCTTTTTTTATGATTTCTCCGGCTTCCAAAAAAGCACTAATAACTATTTTTATACTTTTCATTAAAATCACCTAGCTGCATATGTTATCAAAATCCAAATTCACGCATTGTTTCCAAAGCGTATCTTGAAATATCACGTCTATATTTTTCTGTATCAGTTCTTTTTAATAGTCTTAAGAAATTTGTAGTAATTCCTGTTTGGGCGTAACATTTCCTAAATGTTTTACGTTCGTAGATTGTTTTTTCTGCAATAAATATGAATATATCTAGCAATATTTGATCGGGAATTCTATCCGAAAACAGAGTTTTTTCGTCTCCTATAATTTTGTATTTTTTGGATATATTTCCGGAACTGTCGAATTTTATTTTGTATCCAAGCTTCATTCCATTTCTATAAGTACTTATATCCGATAAAAATCCATTGGATCTATATCTCATATTGACTCCATGAAATATACCATTTTTATACATGGAGTATTCTTTTACTACTCCATTTTTATAATATTTAATTTCCCCACCATCTCTTTTTCCATTAGTCAATATTGCTCTTTCTTTTATCTCGCCTGTAGCGTAAAAAAACCTGCATTCACCTGTCATTTCATTATTTATATAATTCATCATAACTTCTCTTCGTCCATTCTTATCATAGAGTATACTTTTACCATTTAATTTGTTATCTGCATAAATTGAAACATTTATTAATTTATTATTCTCACTATAGAGTATGCATCTACCATTTATTTTACCTTCTTTATACATTATACTTTTTTCCATTCCCCCACTTGGAAAATAAATATTAGCTCTACCATTTAATATTCCATCTCTATAGGCAGCTCGTATTTTCATTATTTCATTGGAGTAATATTCAAACTTATTTCCATTTATTTTACCATTTTTATATATACATTTTACTTTCAATTTTCCTGTCAAATAATATTCTCTGTATACCCCATTTGGAACACCGTCTTTCATAACTGATTCTTGTTCTATTTTCCCATTTGGAAAATATTGAATATTTTTTCCAAAGGGCTTCCCATCTTTAAAAAAAACTAGCTCCCTTATTTTACCATCTGAATAAAAGATTTCTCCAGGTCCATTTAATAGATCATTTTCATAAAAAAATTTTTTTAATAAAACACCGGCTTCACTATATTCCCTAGCCTCTCCAAATAGTTTTCCATTACAAAATGTGACTATACTTGCCTTTTTACCATTGGGATGATATAAAATGTTTTCATCATGAAATTTTCCAGAAAGAAGTCTTATTTTTCTCCTTATATTTCCGTTTGGATAATATTCTTCTCTTTCTTCTATTTTGTTTTCTATTTTTTCATCCATAATCACAAACTCCTAAATTCAATGATAGTCATTATACCATATAGTTATTAAAATTATAACTTTTTAATTGTTTATATATATTTTATCATAATAATTTCCAAATATATTACTAAAAAAAGAAACAAACCTTCCTAAAAAAAGTGCAGAAAATATTGTTCCAATTCCAATTAATTCAAATGAAATTCTATGCTTTATTAATAACATAGAAACTAACGAAAAAACCACCATAGAACTATCAAATCGTATCTTAGTCTTGCCAAATTCCATATTAATAGTTTCAGCAATAGATTTTACTATTCCGTCTGAAGGATTTACAACAAAGTCCATATGTATCATTATTGATACCCCCAATCCCACTAAGGCAATAGATGATACGAGTAATATAGAAGAAAATATAATATTCAATTTATTAAATTTTATAAAATAATCAAAAACATCAACAACAACTCCAAAAACTAGAGAAAAAGGTATTTGTAACAAAACCTTCAACAGAAACTTTCTATATATTAATGTTTGTATTAAAATAAATGTAAAATACATAAAAATAGTCCATGTGCCCAACGAAAATCTTGTTATCATAACACTATAAACAGCAGAAACACTATGGACTGCAGACGTCCCCAATCCGGAACGTATATTTAATACAATTCCCAAAGCAGTGACAATGACCCCAAGCAAATAAAATACAAATCTTTTTACCACAATCAATCTCCTCAATAATATAGTAAAATTTTCCTAATAATAAACAAAAAGCCACTTGAAGTTGCTTTTTGTCAAATATATTTTTTATTAATAATGTCTTTATATTTTATAATCTTAATTATTGTTTATTTTTTATGATTGTTTCTTTATACGTTCTACATATTCATTTGTTCTGGTATCTATCTTTATCCATTCGCCTTGCTCAACAAATATAGGCACTTGTATTTCATATCCGGTATTAATTCTAGCAGGTTTTAATACTTTCCCTGATGTATCTCCCCTAAGACCGGGTTCTGTATAGATAATTTCTTTCTCTATAAATGTAGGTAATTCTACAGCAACCGGTGTAGCTCCATAATAGACAACATCCAAATTTAATTCTTCTTCTAAATAATTCAATGTATCACCTAAATCTTCAGATTTAAGTTCTATCTCTTCCCAAGTTTCTGGATTAGAAAAAACATAGGAATCATCACTTTGATATGAAAATACAGCTTTAACTTTATCAAGCTTTATATCATCCATTTTTTCATCAGCCTTATAAATAGAATCTGTAATATTTCCATTTAATAGGTTTTTCATTTTAAATTTTACTACGGCAGAATTTCTCCCTGATTTGTTGTATTCAGCTTTTAATACCACAAATGGATCATTCCCAACTTTGATTGTACTTCCTGCCCTTAATTCTTGAGCAATTTTCATTTTTTACCTCCTAAAAATTCATATATAAAAGATTTTAATTTATTTATAAGATTACATTTAGATAAGAGATAATCTGCAAATACAATATTCGCCCTTTCTATATTTTTTATGTTTTTTAAAAAATACAAATAGGATTCATTACCTAAATCTAAGTAATTATCTACTTTATCATTATAATCTTTAAAAAGCTTTATCAAATTAGCTGTTAAATTTTTATCATCAATATTTTTATTATTTTTATTTAAAAATGTTGTATATGTATCAAGAAATCCTTCCAATTTCTCCATATGTGTGTTGTTTTCTTGAGGGTATAACTGCCATAAAAAAGGCTTTCCCGAAGTAACTGCCATTGTTGCAGAATCTTCTCCACGCACAAAATTAAAGTCTGAAACATTTATTATTTCTTCGTATTGATCTTGAGATAAAAATTTAGAAAATTTCATTTCTATTTTACCATATTTATAAGCATTTCCAAAGATTTTTTTATTAAAAATATTTTTTATTGAATTTTGTGTTTTGGTAGAAAAAATCATTAAAATAACCTCTTCATCCAATTTTTTTAGAGCATCAAAAAATGGAATAAAATTTTTTTCATAAGAAAATATTGTCCCTTTTAATTTTTTTTCTGGATTTAAAAATTCTCCATAATATTTTTTTAAATATTTTTCTTTGTGGGCATTTACTTTTTTCCTTATCTGTTCCCTTATAACCAATCCTCCAGCTTCTTCACTAAAACCCGGAAAATAAAAATATTTTTTGACACTCCCTTTGGGAAGTAGGGATTCTTTCATATGAAAATCATTAACCCATTTTTCTCCTGTTAAATACTCCAAATTTAGAATATATTCAGAATTAAAATATGCTAATTCCATATAATAATCAGGTATTCCACAACCAAAAGTTTCAATTACCAAATTTGCAACACCTAATTTTTGTATATTTTTCTCAAAATAAGAATTTGTTATATATGTAATGTTATTAAATTCCTGATAATCAAGGTCTTTAATTTTGGGATTAATAGCTATTAATTCATCTATTTTGCTGATAATAATTCTCAAATTAATTTTATTTTCTAGTGTTTTTTTTAGTTCCTTACCCAATCGAAGTACAACGCCGATATCTCCATAATTATCCACTATTTTACAAAATATATCTATATTTATTAGTTCGTTATTTTCTTTATTTTCATGGGCGTTGCGTGCAACGCCGTTACATTTTTTTTCTTCTTTTTTTTCATTTTCTTTTTTTTCATTTTCTTTTCTTTTTAAAAATAGTTTCTTAGCATATCCGATCCAGTCAGGATTGGATAGCATAGCTCTTCCTATTGCTACCATATCCACGTAATTATTCTCTATGAGCCAGCTAGCCTGAGATTCTTTTTTTATTTTTCTTACAGCTATCACAGGAATTTTCACATGTTTTTTTATTTCAGTTGCCATATAAACTACCCAATCCAATGGGAAGTCTTGCGGTACATCCACTTTTTTTTCTTTTTTGTATTCGGGATTTGGGATTCCTGAGGATACATGCAAAATATCAATACCCAAATTTTCTAAAAATTTAGCTATTTTTATCCCATCAATAAGTTCCGGTTCGTTCCCACCCATACGGTATCCTAAAATAAAATCCTTATTAAAAATTTCCCTTGTTTCAGTTATCAGTCTTTCGGCAAAATGCATTCTTCCATTAAAATCTCCACCATATTTATCTGTTCTCGAATTCCATAAATGAGATGCTAATTGCGACAATAAATATGTATGAGCACCATGGATTTCTATTCCATCAAAAGATGCTGTTTTCGCTATTTTAAATGCTGCTTTAAAATCTTCTAATATGATATCCAATTCTTCTGTTGAAACGTCTGTTATTTTTTCTTTAAATCCTGCATGATGAACCTGTATCATAATCTTTGTATTATATTCATGTACTTTGTCTGCTATTTTTTTTAATCCAGGAATAAATTTATTATCCCAGATACCGAGTTGATTATCTCTGAGTTTTCCATTTTCACTCACAGAAGATGCTTCTACGATTATGAGTCCAACTCCATTTTTAGCTATTGTCTCATACCATTCTACTAATTTATCGTTTACAAATCCATCTTTTTCTATGATTGAAAACCTAACTAACGGTGGTAGTACTATTCGATTTTGTATTTTTATATTTTTAATTTGAATTGAATCAAATATTGTTGTCATTCATCACACCTTTAAAAAGTTTCTTTGTAATTTTTTTTATTTTATGAAAGTAAATTTATCTAAAAATTCTTTTTTTTCCCGAACAAATAATAAACTAGAATTCTCTTTGGCTTGATAAACAACTACAATAAGCCCGTCTCGTTCATTAGTACAATCAATGCCCTCATTTAAAACAATATAAAAAGTATTTTTTTTATTATTTTTCCAAGTAGAATTTTTAATAATTTTATCCATAGTAAACCTCTTTATCATTTTAATTTATTATATTTCTTCATCTATTTGTTTTGTAGAATATTCTTTGAATGCTCCGGCTTTTATTTTATCTAATAATATATCACATTCTTGTATAAATTTACCTCTGTTTCTATAAATTTCAAAATATTTTGTTCCGTCTAATCTTTTATATAAATTTTTTGCAGTAGAAATATCATTAAAAGCTTCCATAAATTCGCTATTTAATGCATGCACTATTCCCAATCCATGAAATCCACCAGGGAAGTCAGGTCTATTTTTTTTCAAATTCTCAAAATATACTTGAGCCGTTTTTATATCTTTTTTATTCAAATATAAATTCCCCAATTTGTTAAAAGCATAGTATCCTTTTCTATTGGCCAATACAGATATCTTAAAATTCTTTATTGCATTTTCTGGGTCAGATTTTTGTGTCCTGTAGGCTTCCCCTAATTTATCATAAGCCAGATAATTATTAGGATGTTTATTTATTTCAGCTTTTAATGCCAGTATATATTTATCTGGTTCATTTATTAATTTGTCAATTGCAATAAAATTTAAGGCCTCTTTTCCTGAAAATCCTCTTTGTATAAGCTCGTTATATTGATAGTCTATGGATCTTTTTGTAATGACCTCTTTTGTTGCAAAGGAAAAAATAGATAATAAAAGCATAAGAGACATTATTATTTTTTTCATTTTTATCACCTTTTTATGTTACTTTATTTTTAATCTTCTTTTAAATTTTCCACATCTTCTTCAAAATCATCCATGTCCCCATCATCATTTTCTTCATCATTATTTTCTTCATCATCTTCAATCTCATTATTAATTTCATCAGATTCCGAATAGTTTTCTGTGGTTTCTATCGCTCCTGCATCTACAAGAATCTTGACTATCGCATCTTTTTCTGGATCTATCGCCACAATTTTAGCTATATTTAAAGGGTTTTTACCATCAAGAGTTTCTTGATTCACATTGGCACCCAGTTCTATCAAGAGTTTAATCATTGCTATTTTATCTTTCGTACTATAATCATTCTCTACTATAATAGCTGTAGTAAGTGGAGTCAAACCTGTTATTTCATCCACTTCGTTTATGTTCAATCCATTTTTAACAAGTTCCTTCATTTTTTTTAAATCTGAAGAGAATATAGCTTTTTCAAAATCTGAAACTTTGTTTTCGTCATTGATTAAATTATCACTCTCATTATCATCATTATCATTATTATTTTCGATTAGTTGCACATATGGAGCAGACTTAGAAATAAATAAATTAAAAGAAAAAATATTAAAAACTATAAAAATCAAACCCCAAAATAAGCCATGCTTAATTCTTACCTTTATCTTCATAACTTTTCATACTCCCTTATACAACAAATGTTTTTTATTTTTATAATTCTCTTTTATTACCATTATCTAATGGAACAATTATTTTTTATCTTCTTGTGTATCTTTTTTCCCTTTTTCCATGGTATAGTTATAAAAATATGCCGATATAAGAGACAAAATACTCAAAGAAATCAAAAATATTATTATAACAATAGGAAAGTTAAATCCTCTGTAAATTAACATTTTTAAAAATGATTCAATTAATATACCGCCCATTAAAACCACAATACAATAAAATAAATAATTTCCAGGATTAAAATTTTTTTCAGTCAATGCTTTAAATAATGCAATTATGCTAAATAATCCTCCAATATAATAAATATTTAACTTACCTACATAGATGCTATATAGCCCAATTCCGTATACAAGCATTGTCGCAACAACTATAAATTTATCAATTTTTTTCATTTTATCCACCCGATATAAAAATTATAGCAACCATTACTAATTGCTATAATTATATACTTTTATTTTTATTTTTACAATTATTTTTATTTCATATTATTTTTATTTTATATTATTTTTTTAATTGTTTTTTTAAATCATCTATTTTGTTTGTCTTTTCCCATGGAATATCTAAGTCAGTTCTCCCAATATGGCCAAAAGCAGCTAAATCTTCGTATTTAAATTTGCATTGTCTCAATTCCAAATCTCTTTCTATCCCTCTGGGCGTCAGATCAAATACAGCCTTTACAGCATCTGATAATTTTATTTCATCTACTTTCCCAGTACCAAATGTATCCACTTTTATGGATATCGGTTCTACTACTCCTATTGCATAAGATAATTGAACTTCACATTTGTCTGCTAAATTTGCTCCGACTATGTTTTTCGCTACCCATCTAGCTGCATAAGCTGCCGAACGATCTACTTTAGATGGATCTTTACCAGAAAAAGCTCCGCCACCATGTCTAAAATAACCTCCATAAGTATCTACTATTATCTTTCTACCTGTCAATCCTGTATCCCCCTGAGGTCCTCCTATTACGAATCTTCCTGTTGGGTTAATATGATAATTCCTCACATCTTCTGGATTTAAGTTGTATGAAATAAGTACTGGACTTATGACTTTTTCTATTATTTGCGTTCTTATTTCTTTTTGATTTATTTCCGGAGAATGTTGAACTGATACAACCACTGTCTCCACATGATGAATTTTATTATTTTCATCATAAGCCAACGTAACTTGAGATTTAGCATCAGGTCTTGCCCAATTTAATTCTCCACTTCTCATTAATTTAGTTAATTTTACCAAGATTTCACGAGCTAATACAATAGCAAGAGGCATAAGTTCCGGCGTTTCCTTGACTGCCCCTCCAAACATTATACCCTGATCTCCCGCTCCTCCGGTATCTACTCCCATTGCTATATCCAGTGATTGAGAATGTATAGCATTTAATACTCCACAATTGGCATCAAACCCCATTCCTTGTTTATATCCGATTTTTTCTATAGTTTTTCTTACAACTTCTTGTATATCAACATAGGTATTCGTTGTTATTTCACCACCTACAATTACTTGACCAGTCGTACAGAAAACCTCACATGCTACTCTCGAATTTGGATCATCTTTCAGACATGCATCTAAGATTGCATCAGATATTTGGTCTGATACTTTATCCGGGTGTCCTGGTGATACAAATTCTGAAGTAAAGTAAGTAAATTTTTCCATTGTTTCCTCCTTTAATTGTTTTTTAATCTTATCACTTAATCTTTCATATCGCTTTCAGGGATTTTATAATAAAAAATCCCTTTCAACAGAAAGGGAATAATGTCACTAATCTCCATCTGTTGGGAATTAGCACCACGTTACTTTTAAAACAGGTTGCTGAGATGTCATAGGGCCCCTCCCTCAATCTCTCTTGATGGTATTTTTTTAATACAAGTATTATACATGATTTTATTTTTAAAATCAATTATTTTTTAAATATGTAAAATTTTCTTTAGAATGTCTGTCCTTTTTATCATTCCATAGTATTTTTGACCTTCTAATACATAAAATCTTGTGATTCCTTTATTTATAATAATAGCACAAATTTCCATTATTGGTGTTTTTCTATCTATAGTAATAACTTTATCAATTTTTCTATATAAATCTTTTATTGTTGTAGTTTCGTTATTTTTTAAATACTCCTCAAAAGGTTCTCCTACTGTCAAAAAATTTAAATTTCCTATATAAGACAAATAATCAGGCATTCCAAAACCAATAACTTCTTTTTCCGTAATTTCACCCAAAAAATTTCCAGTATCATCTACGACTGGAAGTCCTACCATCCCCTCCAATATCAGCCTTTTTACTATTTTTCCTAAGGTATCTTCTGGTTTTGCCGGGATTATATCAGGACTTAATACATCTTCCGCAATTATTTTTTGTTCTATTTCTATTTTTGTCTCTTGAATAAGTTTTATTATTTCATTTGGATTTTTTTCTTTTTTTATTTTTTCCAGGGCATCTTTATTATTTAGAGTTAATTTTGATATCGCACTCATAATTTTAAGAATATTTTTATTTTTTAATACATCGCATAGTATTAAAAATACAATTTTCACATTATTTCTCCTTCCGGTAGATGCAATTTCCATTTCTATTGGGTTTCTTAAAATACCAATAGATACAACCAGATCATTAAAATTCCAAATCCTGCTATGTGGTATCGCAATAGCATTTCCTACACAGGTAGAGATTTCATTTTCTCTTTTAAGTGCACTGTATGTCAATTCATCTTTGTTTTCATTTATTGTCCTTGATTTTTTTGACATTTCTTCAATTAATTGTACTATGACTTCTTTTATACTTGTAGCATCGACGTCCGTAAAAATAAATTTTGGATCTAAATAACTAGAAAATTTCATACTATACAACCTCCTAACAAATAATGCTATTTATTATTGAGCATTATCTATTTTTACAATACTAAAATACTTTTAATATCTGATATAAATGTAAATAAATGATAATGTTATAGATTCTAAAACAACTAAAAACCCATATTTAAAAAATTCCAGAAAATTTATTTTCACATCTGCTTTTTCAGCAATCGAAATCCCAACAATATTCGCAGGAGCACCAATTGTGGTCATATTTCCACCCAAGCATGCCCCCAATGATAGCGCCCACCATAAAATTTGTGCATTATTCATAGATTGTGTCATTTCTTGAATTACTTTAGAAAAAGATATCGTATATGGGACAGATCCCAAAATTGGTGATATTATAGATGATATTATTAAAATAACATAAGATGTCAATTTTACATTTCCATGAGTAAAATTTAATATTGTATTACCAATAATAGAAATTATTCCTATTTTACCTATTCCATCTATTAATACAAACAATCCTCCGAAGAAAAATAATGTTTCCCATTCTATTTTTTGATATATTTCTTCTGCTGATTTTTTACTGAGTAATAATAATATAATTGATCCTCCTATAGAGATTATTGCCAATCCTATATTAGTCACTATATTAGTGATAAACCCCAAAATTATTATAAAAAATAATACACAAGATTTTATTAAAAGTGATTTGTCTGTAATACTTCTATTGGGTTCTAAATCCATAATACTTGCTCTCAACTCATTAGAAACATTAAAATCATTCCTAAATAATAATAGTGCAGTAATTATCAAAACTATTAGATTTATGATTACTATCGGTGCTACATGAAATAAAAAATTGTTAAAAGTCAAATTACCCGCACTTGCTATTATAAGATTAGGAGGATCTCCTATCATAGTGGCTGTCCCGGCTATATTACATGCAAATATGGGTACCAATATAAAAGGCATAAGATTTATTTTGAGCCTTTTGGCAAGTAAAATCGATACAGGCAATATGAGCAAAATAGTCGTTACGTTATCTAAAAAGGCAGAACAAATTGAAGTTACTAAAGATAACAATATCAAAATTTTTATTGGATCTCCTTTGGCTACTTGAGCAACTTTTATTGCCAACCATTGGAAAATACCACTTTTTGACATTATTTCTACTACCATCATCATTCCCATCAATAGCAATAAAATTTCAAAATTTTTACCTATTGAATCTAGGGCCTCTTCTTGAGTTAAAA
>JAITPM010000113.1 GCA_031289425.1 Fusobacteriaceae bacterium | reverse complement strand
TAATTCCAATGCATTGAGAGCAATATTAGATACTAAGGCTAGCATAATAAACGATAAATGGGGAAGTATGTCTATATTTGACATACCAGATGATACTGCATACGGATCCGCAATAGAATTTAAAAAAACTAACAATTGGATAGATGCAGACCAAATTGTAAATTACGGAGTTACAAAATTTGGTGGAGAATATTTTCATACCTCAATTTTCGCTGCATTTTTAAGCGCATCAGTTGATGCATCAAATGATGGGATTCCATATGAATCTCCATCTAACAAAAATATAAAAGCAGAAGGGATTGCATACAAAGTTGGAAATGTATATAAAGATTTAAATTTAGATGAACCAGAAGCAAATTTACTTAATGAGAACGGTATTTGTACTATTTTATCCAGGGCAAATGGCATAGTATATTGGGGTAATCGAACATCAGTGTTTCAGCCAGGCGGGAATATGGATCCAAAGGACATGTGGATCCCAATTAAACGAATGTTTAAATACATAGCAAATACTGTAATGCTTAATACAGAAATAGATGTAGATAAACCAATGACATATTCTAAAGCCAAAAACATTAAAATGAATATAAATATATATTTAGCATCTCTAGTATCTGACGAGAAACTGCTTGGTGCCAGCGTAGATTTCTTGGAAATTGATAACCCAATTGGAGATTTAGTACAAGGAAAATTTAAATGGCACTTATTTCTCGGTGGGGTAATTCCTGGAGAAACACTAGAATATATATTAGAATATGAGGGTAAATATCTAACAGGATTTTATGCGGCATAACTTAGGAGGTTAAAATAATGTGGCTTACAGGACCAATTGCTGATGCAATAGTAAGAAAAAACGGACAAAACGAAATAGTTGGAATTGCAACTGTTACAACTCCGGATATTCAAAACCAAGTAGAAGAATTAACAGGGCTAGGATTAGGAAAATATGAACATGTAATTCCTGGACTTTTCGATTCAATGACAATGTCTATAAAATTTATTGGAATTGCGCCAGGTGTTACTTTTGCAGAACATCAAACAGTTAATTTAATAATAAACGCAGCTATAACTGGTTTGGATTCCGAAACCCATGAACATGTAGAAAAACCAATGACTATCAGTTCAAAGGGTAGAGTAAAGTCAAAAAAGTTGGGTGAACTTGGAAAGGGATCAAAACCAGAACCAGAAATTGAACTGGCATTAACATATTATAAAGTTGAAATAGACGGAACAGTAGATACTGAAATAAATGTTTTAAATAAAATAGCAATAATAGATGGTGTAGATGTGGCTGCTGCAATCAATAAATTATTATCTTAAAACAAATAAAATAAAGGAGTAAAAATATGTATAATCATAATGAAGAATTAGAAAAAGCAAAAGTAGAAATAGCAGAAAAAGAATTAGAAAATGAATTAAGAGAAGAAAATGAAGCAATAATATTTGAAAATGGGAATGAAGAAAAAAGCGATATGGAAGATAATCAAATTATACTAAGTAATGGTGAGATAATAGCATTTGATTTTTCTAAATTAACCGGAACAAAAATAGTAGTAATTAAGGACAAATATCAAAGAATAAGAAAAAGAAAAGCATCTTTAATAGGTGAATTAGATGAGGTATATTTAATGCTTATTGCAGAGGCAGGTTGTGGAATACCATATACAACTTTATTAAATTACAAATATCAAGATTTTCTTAAAATAAAAAACTTAGTTTCAGATTTCTTGCAAGAAGACTAGGAGATAATCCTACAGGAAATCTGATAAATTTAATTGATGAACTTTCCATACGTTTAAACGAAGCATTTGGTGTAAATATGAACATAACATATGAAACTCTAATGAACTCTGATTTAGATAGGTTAGAGGAATTAATAGAATTTTATAATAAAAAATCAGAAGAAATTAATAGAAATATGAAAAAGTAGGAGGGGGCAATGGCAAATAAACAAATGGACTTAGTATTAAGCCTTAAGGCAAAAATTGATAAAATGCTCCCACAGTCTTTAGATAAAGTAAGTAACAAAATAAAAGATATGCAAAACAAATTAAAAGAATTAAAAAAAATAGAAAATATGCAAAGCAACCAAAAAACGTCTTTCGAGCAATATAAAAAAGCTGCAGATGCAGTAAGAAAAAATAGAAACGAACTAAAAACGCTAATGCAAGCTAAGGCAAGTGGTGCTGTATTAACTAAACAAGAAGAAAAAAGAATAAACGAACTTAATAAAGCTAATGCAAAACTTACCAATACAATGAACAAACATAAAAGCTCGTTCAAGAATTATAGTATGGAATTGCAAAAATTAAAAATACCATATAAAAATATGCGAAATGAAATAAATAAAACAATACGTGATATGCAAAGAATGCAGGCACAACAAACAATAACTGCAAAAGTCGGTGCATTTAAAGATAAAGCTAAACAATTTGGAAAAAATATAGTTAGCGGAGGATTTGGAATAGCAAAAAAAGCCACAAAATATATTGGTGCAGCAGGAATAGCTGCCGGTGGTTATGTAGCTAAAGAATCTATAAATGCATATATAGACTTTAATGCAAATATGAAAAGAGTACAAGCTATTTCTGGTGCAACAGCAGCAGAATATGATATGTTAGAAAAAAAAGCTATGCAGATGGGGGCAACTACAAAATTTACTGCTGGACAAAGTGCAGCAGCTATGGAAAAAATGGCACTCGCAGGATTTAATACAAAACAAATAATAGCTGCAATTCCAGGCGTATTAAACTTGGCCGCAGCATCTGGAGAAGATGTTGCAATGGTATCTGATATTATAACAGATGCCTTAGTTCCATTTAATCTGACTGCTGAAGACACAGGTAAATTTGCAGATGTACTAGCATATACAATGTCAAAAACTAATACAAATGTGAATATGGTTGGAGAAGCTTTTAAATATGCATCAGGAGGAGCAGGCATATTGGGGGTGTCATTGGAAGAAACTGCTGCCTCATTAGGATTAATGGCAGATCAAGCTATAAAAGGAAGCTCAGCAGGAACAAGTTTGAATAATATTTTTGTAATGGCTGCTAAAAATCAAAAAAAAATAAAAGGCTATGGAATTAAAACAAGCGACAAAAAAGGTAATTTTGTAGGCATGGTTAGTTTATTAGAGCAAGTCGAAAAAACTACAGCAAAAATGGGAGATTTAGAGCAGGAAAAAGTTCTTATAGATATGTTTGGTAAAAAAGGATTCCAAGGAATTGCTCCATTATTAAAAGCTAAAAAAACAATAAATGGGAAAGAATACAAAGGTTCTGCTGCATTGAAAATGCAAATTGAAGCCACAGAAAAAGATAGCATCGGAGCATCTGAAAAAATGAAAGATGTCATGTTGGAAGGCGCAGCTGGAGTGCAAGTTCTTTTGTCGTCAGCTTGGGATGGAGTGAAAGTCTCTTTAGGAAAAATGATTTTCAGCCCATTTATAATGAAAAAATTAAAAACATTGACTGATTACATTGGATCCTTAGCAAATATTTTAAATGGGGTATGGGATACAAAAAGTACGTCCAGTATGTTTTGGGTAAAATTAATATCAGACATAAAAGTATTTATTATAAGGATGAAAATAGCTTTAAAACCAGGAATAGAGATAATAAAAACATGGTTACCAAATAATCCTGGATCTAATTTTTTTAGTTTTTTGACAGAAACATTGGTTAAATTAGCAAAAGTCTTCTCTATAGTAATAAAAAGAGCAAATCCATTTATAAAATTGATACAAAAAATTGGAATAGGTAATATTGCTATTTTTATAACATTAGTAATTATTATATATAAAATAATTGGAGCTTTTAAGGAACTGTCTGCAGCAATGACTTTAATAAATGCTGCTGGAGGTATTTTTACTGTATTAAAGATGGTATTTACAGCAATGGGAGGTCCTTTATTTTTAATAATTGCTGGAATAGTCGCTCTTGGAATAATAATATATAGAAATTGGGATAAAATCAAAGTTGCTCTTGCAGAATTTGTTACATTTGCAAAAGAAAAACTAGCTACTTTTTATGCATTTTTCAAAGAAAATGAGGGTGCATTTAATTTTATTTTAGGTCCAATTAAATTTTTAATAGATGGAGCATTAGAATTTTATAATGCTTGGGATAGTAATCTATCTATTATAGATAATATCAAAAATGGATTTACAGCATTTTTTGAAAGTATAAAAGAAAATTTTACAAAAATGATAAATTTCATAAAAGAAACTCCGATCGGAAAAGCTGTAACATCTGGAATAGAATTTGCAGAAGAACAAATAGGGGCATTTATTAGTTGGATAAAAGAAAAATGGAATGCAATAAAAGACTTTTTATCATTCCCGGAACCACCAGCTTGGCTATTAAAATTAATAGATAAAGTCGGAATAGGTGGTAAAAAAGGAGCAACAAAAACAAATGTAGAAATAGATGGCAGCAATGCAAAAGGATTAAACTATGTGCCATTCGATGGCTACATATCCGAACTACATCGTGGTGAGCGAATACTAACTGCAGAAGAAAATGTTGGTTATGGCAATCTTCTTGGAAAATTATTTAATGGACAAAGTAGAACCACATCATCTATTACTAATGACAATCAATCTGCATATATATTTAATCCAATTATTACTATAAGCGGTGGCACAGATGCCAATACTATACAAGAACTAAGAGAAGAAATGAAAAAAATGATGCAAGATTTTAAAAAAACTATGAAGGAGAAGGACGATAACTATGTTGATGGAGAACGTACAAAATTCTAATGTATATACAACTGAGCTGAATGATACTTGGGATCTACTTGCTTTT
>JAITPM010000075.1 GCA_031289425.1 Fusobacteriaceae bacterium | reverse complement strand
TTTAATAACTGTACGTTTATTTTTAGTAACACCGTCTTCTTTCACATTATATGCAGAAACAATTCGTAGATAAGGTATACCGTTATTTTTAATGCATTCAATAAACAAAGAAATCCCCCCATTATATATTGTATATATCGTAAACATTATACCATAAATTTTTACAAAAGTCAAAAAAAAAATCCGCTATTTTTCATGGTTTTAGCAGATTTTTTCACTAATTTTTATTCGACCAACTGTTAAACTAGGGAATAATAGAAGATTTAATTTTCATAAAAAAATATAATTTTAGAACATAGCCCATATTTGACCTTATATCAAAAATATGGTATAATGTTAATGATATTTAAAAAATTTAAAATTTAAAAGATTGATAGAGGCGCGGGAACGAAAAGTACTATCTGGAGAGATCACTCTGAGAAGGAAAGGAAAGGCAATTCCGCCGAAACAAAACTGGAGAGAACTCCGATTTTGTTGGGGTATGAAGAAATACTTCATACACTCCTGTCTGAATTAAGACATGACAGAGGCGCTATCGGAAATACATTCTTCATAAGAAATTTATTAGAGATTGTATCCGAAGGGTACAATCTTTTGATTTATTAGGAGGAAAAATATGGATGAAAAAACAAGAGCAAGGATTGAATCTTTGCAATCTACATCAACTGAAATGGATCGATCAATCAGTCTTTTCGGTGCTAGTAACATTTTAATAGGTATAATGGTAGGGTCTGGAGTGTTTTATATCGGATCCTATGTGTTTCAACGTACAGCCAATTCAGAATTATTAGCTATTTTATCTTGGGTAATCGGCGGTATCGTTACGTTGATTTCCGGCTTGTGTTTCGGAGAATTAGGGGCTATGTTTCCTAGAGCCGGTGGCACTTACGTATATCTGAGAGAGGCTTACGGCAGGCCATTGGCCTTTGCCAATGTTATTTCCAATTTTTTAATTGGGTCTCCTGCTTCCATTGCCGGAGTTGCTCTGGCTTTTGTTATGCGTATGCAAGCTTTTGTTCCTATTGATGATTTTACAGGTAAAATCATCGCTATTGTAGCTATTATACTTTTTACAATATTGCATTACTTTGGTGTAAGGCAAGGTTCTCGTTTCAATAGTGCCCTTACAGTTATAAAAGTAATTCCTATTATAGTTATTTTATTTGCCGGATTTATTTTGGGTGGAGCTTCTCCTAATTTTAGTACCGGAGGCTTATTACCGGATGGGTCTGCACCTAGCCTTCCAAAATTATTTTCGATGATAGCTTTTGCAGTAGTAGCTACTCAATGGGCTTATGAAGGTTGGACTAATCTTAATGTAGTAGGTGAAGAAATCGTAGAACCAAAACGAAATATTCCTCTTGCTATCATACTTTCTGTCATATCAGTAACTATTCTATATACATTTTTCAATTTGGCTATATATCGTGTATTGCCATACGAAGAGGTATTGACAAGAGTCACGGGTGGAGATGTGTTTTTAGGAACTGCCGTTTCGGGAAGAGTATTTGGGAAAATCGGAGAGACATTGGTAGCATTAGCTATGGTACTCTCAATGTTGGGTTCATTAAATGCTATGATTATGGTATTTCCTCGTAGTTATTACGCTATGGCGAGAGATGGTATCTTTTTCTCCAAAGTAGGTACGTTAAATCCTAAGACAAAAGTCCCTACAGTATCATTGTTCTTATCTTCCTTTGTTTCCATTATTCTCGTATTCTTAAGAAACCTCGACCAATTGACAAGTCTTGTTATTTTTTCCGGGTTAATTTTAAATGCTCTTGCATTTGCCAGTGTATTCGTATTACGTGCGAAATACCCAGATATTAACCGTCCTTATAAAGTTTGGGGTTATCCCTTTGTACCTGCAATTGCAATTTTAATAAATGTTGCTCTTGCCATAAATACATTTATTATGGATATACAAACATCTGTTATTTCTACAACTATTATTGTCGGAGCAGTCGTTCTATATTACTGTATTCCGAATTTCAGAAGAGGTGAAAATAAATGAAAAAAATTTTGAAAAATGGGAATATTTTTGTAGAACGAGACCATTTTGTTTCTGCTCTTTGTATTGAGGATGGATTCATTACTCACGTGGGTAGCAATGAAGATGCAACAAAATGGATTGGTGGAGAAGTTATTGATCTCATGGGAAAGACTGTAGTACCCGGTTTTAATGATAGCCACATGCATCTTTTATCTTGTGGTCTATTTTTGCAAAAAGCAGATTTGAATAATGCTAATTCCATTGTCGATGTAGTTAAAATTTGTAAAGAATTTTTAGCAAAACATCCCGATACAAAAATCTTATATGGAAGAGGCTGGAATCAAGATTATTTTACTGATGAAAAAAGATTGCTCACTCGTTGGGATCTTGATAAAATCACGACAAATATCCCTGTTTTTGTTACGAGAACCTGCGGTCATGTGGCTTCTGTAAATTCAAAAATGATAGAAATCCTGCACCTGGATAAAAGTTTTGACGTGGCTTCTGGAGGGGAGTTAGGCTTTGATGGAGACGTATGCAACGGTATTTTGTATGAAAAATTAGTCAGCCAAATAGAAGGTCTTATCGGAGAATCTTTGACAGGGCAAGATATCTGCAAGGTTTTATGCGAAATTGCTGCCACTGCTAATGCGTGCGGTATTACCTCAGTTTCTTCTAATGACATGCCAATAGGTTCCCCCGGAGGAGACGCTATCGAAGAAGGATTCCTTTTGTATGAAAAAAGCAACCCAACCCTAAGAATCAATCATCAGATTTCATTTTTGGATTTGGAAACATTCAATAAGAGAATAGAAGAAGGTTATAATAAATCTACAAATCCATCTTTCAATCGTTATGGACCTATCAAATTATTTATTGACGGATCCTTAGGTGCAAGAACGGCCTTAATGCGTATGCCTTACAATGATGACCCATCTACAAATGGCTCTGAAGTCTTGACACAGGAAGAAATAAACAGTTTTGTAAAAATGGCCTCTGAAAATGGTATACAATGTGTGACTCATGGTATTGGAAATCTAGGAATAGATAATATTTTAAATGCTTATGAGACGGTAAATACTGATGGAGAAAACCCATTGCGTAACGGAATCATCCATGTGCAGATTACTGATATAGGACAACTTCACAGAATGGCAAAAAATAAAATACTTTCTATTGTTCAGCCCATCTTTTTACACTATGACATGCATATTGTAGAAGATCGTGTAGGAAAAGAACTGGCTTCTACATCTTATGCATTCAAAACAATGAAAGATTTGGGGTTAAATACCAGTTACGGTAGCGATTCTCCTGTAGAATCTTTTAATGTCATCAATTGTATTCACTGTGCAGTCAATCGTCAAGATTTGAAATTTTATCCAGATGGCGGTTTCTATCCCGATGAAAAAGTAAGCATCGTAGATGCCATAGAAGCCTATACTGCTAAAAGTGCCTATACATCTTTTGAAGAAAATATCAAAGGGAAATTACTTCCCGGCTACTATGGGGATTTAGTAGTTTTGAGCGATAATATATTCACTATAGAAAGCAAAAATATCACAGACATTAAAGTTGATATGACCATGGTAAATGGTAATGTGGTATATAAACGTTAGTACAAATCATAAAATGCGATAGAAATTCTTATTTCACAATCTTTATCGTATATATTTTCACGGGGATGAAAAATGAAGACAATTTTAAAAAATGGTAAAATTTACGTAGAGCGGGATTATTTTGTTTCAGCCCTTTGTATAGAAAACGGTATTATTACCAATATCGGAGGGAATGAAGATATATCCCGTTGGGGGAATGGAAAACTTATTGACCTAAAAGGAAAAACAATAGTTCCCGGCTTTAATGACAGCCACATGCACCTACTGCATTGCTATTACTTTTTGCAGAGGGCAAATCTTCTGGGAAGCACATCTATCAGCTCTGTCATTGATACTTGCAAAGAATTTTTGGCTACTCATCCGGATAAAAAAATTCTATTGGGAAGAGGTTGGAATCAAGGATATTTCACAGATGAAAAGCGATTGTTAAATCGCTGGGATCTCGATAAGATATCAACGGATATTCCTGTCCTTTTAACCAGAGTTTGCGGTCACGCAGCTGCAGTCAATTCCAAAGTAATAGAGCTTTTGAAGCTTGACAAGAATTTCTCTCTAGATGCCGGGGGACGATTAGGGTTTGACGGAGAAGTCTGTAATGGGATTCTATACGAGTCCGCAGTCAATCAAATCAAATACCTCATCAATGAACCAACTAAAAAAACAGATGTTTTTGATTCCCTAAAAAAAATTACATATTTAGTTAATACACAGGGAATCACTTCTGTTTCCACAAATGATATCTATATAGGATATCCGGATGGAAAACCGGTGGAAGATGGATATCGTCTATATGAGAAGGATAATCCAACTGTGCGGATAAACCATCAGATTTCATTTTATAATTTAGAAACTTTTAAAAAAAGAATCGAAAAAGGCTACAATAAAACTGATAATCCTCAATATAATCGCTATGGACCAATAAAATTGTTTATAGACGGTTCTTTGGGGCCAAGAACTGCACTGTTGACCCATCCATATGCTGATGATTCTGGCACAATGGGAATGGGTGTACTGACTCAGGAAGAAATTGATGCTTTTGTGCAGATAGCAACGGAACACGGTATTCAATGTGTGACCCACGGTATAGGTGATGGAGGAATTGATCGTGTTCTAAACGCATATGAGAGCGTCATAAGGGGCACAGACAACCCTCTACGGCATGGAATTATCCATGCTCAGGTCACAAGACCTGATCAACTCCAAAGAATGGCTGCAAATCATGTTCCGACATTAATGCAACCCATTTATTTGAATAATGGGATATCAGACCTCCGCCTAAAGGTCGGAGAAGAATTGGCTTCCACCAGTGCTGCCTATAAATCTATGATTAATATGGGAATTCCTGTCAGTTACGGAACAGATTCTCCCATAGCTTCTTATGCTGTGATTCCCACCATTCATTGTGCGGTAAATAGACAGAATTTTCAACATTATCCCAAAGAAGGTTTTTATCCTTCGGAACGTGTCTCTGTTCAGGAGGCCATAGATGCTTATACAATTGAGGGGGCGAGAATTTCTTTTGAGGAAAATATCAAGGGAAGATTACTGCCCGGTTATTATGCGGATATGGTTGTCTTGAGTGATGACATATTTATAATAGACAAAAATCATATTTTGGATATTCAAGTGGAAATGACAATCATGGATGGAAAAATAGTATATACACGAAGCTGATAAATCAAAAGATAGAGTCCTGTCAAAGTATGCAGAACTCTATCTTTTGGTTTATAATGAGTATCTTAACTCAATACTCTTCTCCCACATATTCTTCAAATTTTCCCGGAAATATTTCTCTTTCTACCAATCTGGCTCCATCGACAATACATCCATTGCAGCTGCGAAGTGGATTTCTTCCCTCTATTATCCCCTTTAAATCTACACACATTACTGATTTATTTTTATTGTAAAACATATCCAGTAATTTTTTATCAAGCGCATATGTAGAATGCTTTGTGAGTGGTTCTACTATCTTTCCTGCACTATTTTTAAGACCTGCCATTATTACCATAGCACTGACAGCTCCACATGTGCCGGCTGACCCCATTCCGAATCCTAGGCCTTCTGTCACCTTAAAAACTGTTTCCTCATCAAGATTAAACATATCGCAGTATGCACAGACTATTGCCTGACAGCAATTGTACCCTTTTTCATGATTCCCTATCACTTTTTGTATTCTGCTACTTTCCACAATATCCCCTCCAAAAAATTTACATTCCTATTTTTATTTTATACTATTATACAAGGTATAGAATATTATAATATAAATTTTCTAATATAACAAGATTTTTAAAAGTGTTTATTTTTCAGGATTTAAATACTTTCCATAAAAAAAAAAATTTAATTTTTTTAAAAAAGACTTGACAAAAGTCTAAAAAAATTGTAATCTCTAATAAGAATTAGCACTCTACACAAATGAGTGCTAATAATCAGGGTGGTGAAATATGTCAATTTCAGATAGAGAAAAACTGGTTTTAAATGCAATTATAAATTATTATCTGACTTACGGCGATACAATTGGTTCCAGAACGCTGGTAAAAAAATATGGAATAGACCTTTCATCAGCAACAATAAGAAATGTTATGGCAGATTTGGAGGATTTGGGATATATAGAAAAAACTCATACTTCTTCCGGCCGTATCCCCACTGATAAAGGGTATAAGTACTATTTGAGCGAACTCTTGAAAGTAGAAAAAATTACTCAAGAAGAAAAAGAAAATATCGAATTGGCTTATGAGCAAAGGATAAATGAATTAGACCTATTGCTAAAAAAAACTTCTACTTTATTATCAAAATTAACTACATATGCCGGAATAGTAGTAGAAACCAGTACATTTGCAGATAAAATAAAAAGAGTCGAACTGGTATATATTGATTCTTACACTATATTCGCAGTAATCGTGATGGAGAGCAATAATATAAAAAGCAAAAAAATTTCTCTTTCTACTCCTACGGACAGAAAAGAATTAGAGAAAGTTGTAAATGATTTAAATAACAAATTGACTAGTTGTAATCTCAGTGTTTTCGACATCGAAAGATTCATATTAGGAAGTCAATACGATAATATTATAAATGGAAATGAGAGTGATTTTTTAAATGATTCTGTGGCCGAAGAAAGCAAATTTTTTGTGCATAATATGCCTGGAATTTTTAAAGATAAAAATGTCAGTGAAGTTTCCGAAGTTATGGAATTATTCAGCAACAGAAATAATGTAACTCAAATATTTGAAGAAATAGTAAAAAACAAAAATATAGCAAATGGCAGTGTCGATGTATTGTTTGGTGATGAACTGGGAATAAAGGGATTGGAAGATTTCAGTTTTGTATATTCTGTATATAAAATTGGAAATTCTCAAGGAATATTGGGTGTTATAGGTCCAAAACGGATGCCTTATTCCAAAACTATGGGGCTTATAAAACAAGTTACAAAAGAAGTAAATAAAGTTATCACAAATATTGAAAAAAAATTTGATAAAACTTAATCTATTAAAATATGTTAATAAATACTATTTAATATATATACCGGAAAATAATATATGAAAGCGAGGGAAATACAATGGAAAAAGAAAATTTTAAAAATGATGAACAGATGGATGCACAAGAATCTAATAAATCGAACAAAAATTTAGATGCGGAATCTAGTAAAAATTCCAATGAAGAAATTTTTGAACAAGAGAAAATTGAACAAGAAGAAATTAAACAGGAAAAAACTGAAAAAGAAGATGCCAAGCAAGATGAAACAAGTCAAGAAAAAAATACAGAACAATGGGAAAACCCTACAGATAACTCTTCTGAACCATACGAATTATCAAAAGATGAAATAATCGGTAAACTTCAAAGTGAGGTTGAAGAATGGAAAAATTCTTATCTTCGTAAGCAAGCAGATTTTCAAAACTTTACCAAAAGAAAAGAAAAGGAACTTGAAGAATTAAGAACTTTTGCATCAGAAAAAATCGTTACAAAACTTCTAGATGGGGTCGACAACCTAGACCGTGCAATAGCAGCCTCTGAATCTACAAAAGATTTTGATGCACTACTTAAAGGTGTAGATATGATATTGACGCAACTTAAAGGTATCATGCAGTCAGAAGGTATCAAACCTATAGAAGTAAAAATAAAAGATAAATATGATCCGATATATCATCATGCTGTTATGGTAGAAGATAATCCCGATTTTAATGATGATTCGATAGTTCTTGAGCTACAAAAAGGTTATACAATGAAGGGAAAAGTAATAAGGCCTACAATGGTCAAGGTATGTAAAAGAGGTTAAAAACATAAAATTATGTTAAAAAATTATTAATTTGGTATAAATAAATTTAAAATACAGATGTTTTAGGAGGTAATGAAAATGAGTAAAATTATAGGAATTGATTTAGGAACAACAAATTCATGTGTGGCAATAATGGAAGGGGGAAGTGCTACAATTATAGCCAATTCAGAAGGAGCAAGAACTACACCTTCTGTTGTAAATATTAAAGAAAATGGTGAAATAATAGTGGGAGAAATAGCTAAAAGACAAGCAATCACTAATCCAACTTCTACAGTAAGTTCGATCAAAACACATATGGGTTCAGATTACAGCGTTAAAATTTTTGGAAAAGAATATACACCACAAGAAATTTCTTCAATGACATTGAAGAAATTGAAAAAAGATGCAGAAGCATATTTAGGAGAACCGGTAACTGAAGCCGTAATCACTGTGCCTGCATACTTTACAGATTCACAAAGACAAGCTACAAAAGATGCAGGTACAATCGCAGGATTGGATGTAAAAAGAATCATAAATGAACCAACTGCTGCTGCTTTAGCTTATGGATTAGAAAAGAAAAAATCAGAAAAAGTATTAGTATTTGACCTTGGTGGAGGTACATTTGACGTATCAGTACTAGAAATATCTGATGGTCTTATAGAAGTAATATCTACAGCCGGTAACAACCATTTAGGTGGAGACGATTTTGATACTGAAGTTATCAATTGGTTGGTAAGTGAATTTAAAAAAGAATCCGGAATAGATTTGTCAAAAGATAAAATGGCCTACCAAAGACTTAAAGATTCTGCTGAAAAAGCTAAAAAAGATTTGTCTTCAATGATGGAAACTTCTATATCATTGCCATTTATAACTATGGATGCAAATGGCCCTAAGCATTTAGAAATGAAATTAACCAGAGCAAAATTTAACGATTTGACTAAAAGCTTGGTAGAAGCAACTCACGGACCTACAAGAACATCTCTTAAAGATGCAGGTTTAAATCCTTCTCAAATAGATGAAGTTTTATTGGTCGGAGGTTCTACAAGAATCCCTGCAGTACAAGAATGGGTACAATCATTCTTCAACAAAACTCCTAATAAGAGTATAAATCCCGACGAAGTAGTTGCCGCAGGTGCTGCTATCCAAGGTGGAGTATTAGCCGGAGACGTCAAGGATGTCTTATTATTAGATGTTACTCCTCTTTCATTAGGAATAGAAACATTAGGTGGAGTTTGTACTAAAATAATAGACAAGAATACAACTATCCCAGTTAAAAAATCTCAAGTATTTTCTACAGCTGTGGATAATCAACCGGCTGTTACAATAAATGTATTACAAGGTGAAAGAGCAAAAGCAAGCGATAATCATAAATTAGGTGAATTCAGCCTAGAAGGAATTCCTGCTGCTATGAGAGGAGTACCCCAAATAGAAGTAACTTTTGACATAGATTCAAATGGTATCGTCCATGTATCTGCAAAAGACCTTGGTACTGGAAAACAAAATACTGTAACTATTTCAAATTCTTCTAATCTTTCTAAGGAAGACATAGAAAGAATGACAAAAGAAGCCGAAGCTAATGAAGCTGAAGATAAAAAGTTCAAAGAATTGATAGAAACAAGAAATAAGGCAGATATGTTAATTAGTTCTACTGAAAAATCATTGAAAGAATACGGAGATAAAGTTTCTGAGGATGAAAAGAAAGCTATCGAAGCTGCATTAGAAAAAGTAAAGGAAGTAAAAGACAGTGAAAATAAAGTCGAAATAGACGAAGCTATAGAAGAATTATCCAAAGCTGCCCATAAATTAGCAGAAGAAATGTATAAAGATGTCAATAAAGATGCTCAAGCTCAAGGCAATACAACTCAAAATACTGCTGATAACTCTAAAAAAGCAAATGATGTCGATGACGCAGAAGTAGTTGATTAATTTATTTAACTTTAATGATTCATAAATTAGCAATACACTAAACAAATTATATAAGGACGGACATAGTCCGCCTTTATATATTATAAACTCAAAAATATATTTTACTTATAATAAACAGAATCAATGGAGGATAAATGGAAAAGAGAGATTATTATGAAGTATTAGGCGTCAATAAAAATGCTTCAGAAGTCGACCTGAAAAATGCTTATAGGCAGTCTGCTATCAAGTATCATCCCGATAAATTCAGCAATGCCAACGAAAAAGAAAAAAAAGAGGCAGAAGAAAAATTTAAAGAGGTTAACGAAGCATACAGCATCCTCTCTGACCCCGAAAAAAAGGCACAGTACGATAGATTTGGTCATGCTGCCTTTGCTCAAGGAACAGGTGGGGCAGGAGGATTTAATACTGGCGATTTCGAAAATATTTTCAGTACCGTTTTTGGTGGTTTCGGTGGTGGTTTCGGTGGTGGTTTCGGTGGAGGCTTTGGCCAAAGAAATAATAATTACAAAGAACCCGGAGCGGACTTGAGTTATCAGATAGATATTACTCTTGAAGAAGCTGCAATCGGCGTTGAAAAAACCATAAAATACAGAAGAAAGGTTAAATGTCATACTTGTAATGGTTCTGGAGGAGACCCTGGAAGCCCTACAAAAAAATGTACGAATTGTAATGGAACTGGAAAAATAAAAACCGTACAAAGAACTATTTTTGGAAATGTAGAACAAGTAGCAGAATGTAGTGCCTGTCATGGAAGGGGGCAAATTCCTGAAAAAAAATGCAAAACTTGTGGTGGTTCCGGTTATGGCGTAGATACTACAGAAATAACTAGAAAAATTCCTTCGGGAATAAGCACTGGTCAGAAATTACGTATTGACGGCATGGGTGAAGCCAGTGAGCATGGAGGCTCTAATGGTGATTTATATATTATTGTAAATGTAAAAAAACATAAATTATTTGAACGAATTGATAACGATATCTACTGCCAAATACCCATTACTTTTGCTACAGCAGTATTGGGCGGAGAAATAGAAGTACCTATATTGGAAGGTAAAAGAAATATAAAAATACCGGCCGGCACGCAAACAGGTAAAAGATTTAAATTACGTGGTGAAGGTATAAAATCTCTAAGAGGAAATAGTGTTGGCGACGAAATTATAGAAGTCTTAATAGAGACTCCTGTAGAGTTAAATGATGAACAAAAAAAGATATTAAAATCTTTTGATGACAGTCTAAAAGAAAAAAATTATAAAAAAGATTCACTGAAAGAAAAAATCAAGAATTTTTTTTCATAATGTTTGTAAATTCGGCAATAATATGCTATACTTATAGCTGAATTTTAAAAAAGAATTATTTAGTTTTATATTTTTATATGTTGATAATTAAGGAGGATTATAATGCAATCATTTTTTAGTAATATTGGTGGTCGATCAATGCTTATCCCACTATGGGTAGGTCTAATTGCCTATATGATTTGGTCTAGTAAAAACAAAAAGAAAAAAGACAAAATAAAAGAGCAAGAAAAAGAAGATTCATTAAAAGAAGGTAGAGAAATAGTAACTATAGGTGGAATCTATGGGAAAATAGTGAGTGTTGATGCTATTTATGCTCATATAAAAGTAGATCAAGGTGTAAAAATTAAAATCTTAAAAAGTGCAATTTCTAAAATTATAGACGAAAAGTAATATTTTGATATTTAATTTTGATGAAACATGGAGAGGCTATGAAAAAAAGATTTATTTGCATATTATGGATTATTTCAGCTATATTTTCCTTTGCGGGAACCATCTCCTCTGTTAAAGTAAACAAAAGCAGTATTAGCATCAATTTTGAGAATAGCAATGCTCCAGAACCAAAGGTTGAGTATGATAAATTTACAAGGTTATTATATTTGGAATTTACTAAAACTGACCTCGGTTCAAAAATAGATGCCAGTAAAATGAAAAGCAAATATTTTGAAGATATACAAATAATGGATCTTGGGACTTCTGTTGGTGTATTTATCACTTTAGAAAAAGATGTTTCTTATAGTGGTTCTGCTAAGAGAAAATCCTATTCACTTCTTCTAAACAGTGGGAAAAAGCAATACACAATTGCTGTTGATGCCGGTCATGGTGGAAAAGATCCAGGTGCTAGAAGTGCATCTCAAACTTATCAGGAGAAAGATATTGCATTAGCTATTGCAAAATATTTGAGAAATGAATTACAGGCAGATTTTAAAGTAATCATGACTAGAGATACTGACGTGTTTATACCACTTTCTGAAAGACCTGCTATAGCAAATAGAGTAAAGACAGATTTTTTCATAAGCGTACATATCAATGCTTCCCATAATCGTTCTGCATCAGGTTCTGAAGTGTATTTCTTCTCTACTGAGAAATCATCTGCTTATGCTGCCAAAATAGCTGCTTTTGAAAATAGTTTTAGTGAATATGGTGGAAAAAAAGATGATGATATAAAGCAAATAATGGGTTCTCTTGCCTATAAAAAAAATCAGGAAAAGTCTGTGAATTTCGCTAACCCAACTGTTGCTGCCATTGCAAAATCATTAAAATTGGACAATAAAGGAATACATGGTGCTAATTTTGCTGTATTGAGGGGATTTGATGGCCCAGGAGTATTATTGGAACTTGGATTTATAAGTAATAATGATGATTTAAAAGTTCTTTTAAATGATCGAAATCAAAAGGCAGTTGCAAAGGCTGTAGCGGCACAAGTTAGAGAATTTTTTAAATAAGCTGGAGGTGCTCCCTTTGGATATAAATTTTAAAAGACTGAGAAGATTTATATTTATAATTTTTATTTGGGTATTATTTATATTTACAGGTATTATTTATGTTTCACTAGGAAAGGAAACTTCTATAAAATCTGTAAAAGGTATCAGTAAAAAAGAAATTACTATAAAAACTGAAAAAATTAAAATATATTTTCCAACTAAAGATATAAAATCAATAGAAAAAATTGAAATTGAAATTCCTCAAAGTGAAACAAAAAGGAAAAAAATACAAAAAATTATATCTGAAAACCTTAGTATTTTGTTTGAAAAGGGATTTCTAACTACCAACAAAATAACGCCTTTAAATATATATATAACAGAAGAAAACAATGTATATGTAGATTTTAATTTATCAATAAATGAGCTAGAAACTGAGAATGCCAAAAATTTACTAATCATCTCTTCTATCGTAAATTCAATTTGCGAAATATCAGATATAGGCAAAGTAAAATTTACTATAAATGGAAAGGATGGCAAGAAATTATTAAGCAAGTTTTATTCCAAGAGTTAAAAAATTTCATATTAAATAGCAAAAACTCCAATTATTTTATAAATAATTGGAGTTTTTTTATTTTATTAATATTTAGATAACTTTTAATTTTTTTAAGTATTCTATAAAATAAATTATATAGTCTCTAAAGTTTATTTTTACTTTAAATTAAATATTTGTTATAATATCGTCAGTAACTATTTCATATTTAAAAGGAGACAGGTATGAATTTAGAAAATTTAAAAAAATATGCAAATATTATTATAGATCAATATCAAAAAGAATTTGAAGAAATAAGTGATTATATTTTTAAAAATCCGGAATTAGGCCTAAAAGAAATAAAATCTGCCAAATATCTGATAGAAAAATTAAAAAAATATGGTTTTTCTGTTGAAGAAAATTATTGCGGTTTCCCAACTGCGTTCCGTGGTGAATTCGGCGATAACGATGGTTCTGCTATTTGTTTCCTAGCTGAATATGATGCTTTACCAGGATATGGAAAGGATAAAAACGAGAATGGACATGCCTGTGGTCATAATTGGATAGCAGCCAGTACTTTAGGCGCAGTTATTGCATTATCAAAGCTTAAAGATAAATTTTCAGGAAAAATTATCTTAATTGGCACTCCCGCTGAAGAAACTCTGGGTCCAAAGGTAGATATGGTAAATAAAAAAGCTTTTAATAATATAGACATAGTATTTCAAATGCATTTAAGCAATAAAACAAATATTGGGTGTAGAGCTCTTGCTATTGATTCTTTTAAGTTTGAATTTTTCGGTAAAACTGCTCATGCTTCTGCATTCCCGGAAGATGGTATCAATGCTCTGGATAGTGTAAATCTTTTGTATTCCGGTATAAATTGCCTAAGACAACATGTAAAGTCAGATGTGCGAATTCATGGAGTTATAAGAAATGGCGGCCTTGCTCCAAATACTGTTCCTGATTATGCTTCATGTGAATTCATGATAAGGTCTGAGACTAGAGAATATTTGGATACTGTTACAGAAAGAGTCTTAAACTGTGCAAAAGGGGCTGCAATGATGACAGGATGTAAGTTGGTATATTCAAATGTAGATAATTCATTCGATAATTTGCTAAATCTGCCTGCTCTACAAAATCTCATGGAAAAAAATCTGATAGAAGCAGGCGTAAAGAATATAAATAGGGGAATCGAAGGTGGCGCCGGTTCATCTGATATTGGCAATGTAAGTAAGGTTATCCCTACAATGTATACTGAAATGGAAATTGAAAGTGAAAAAAATTGTTATGTCCATAATGAAAATTTTCTAAAATATGTAAATTCTGACAGTTCAAATATTGTTTTAAATAAAGCCATCAAAGCCATGGTAAATTCGAGTTTAGAAATCTACACTGATAAAACACTTTTGAAAAATATTAAAGAGGAATTTGAAAGCTTAACAAATCGTCAAAAATATAAAAACTAATAAAAAAGTTGCTGTAAATTAATATAATATGGTATACTAGAAGTGTAAAAATAATACAAATTTACTCAAAAAATTGTAAGTAGTAAGAAGTAAGCAAAAAAAAGTTTTTTGTTTATTCCTTATTATTTACCTTTGAGATTTTAAATTTGTATTATTATAAGTATAATAAAATTGAATTTTGGAGGAATTATGTTTGATGAAAAAAAATATGAGCTCAATCTCGCTGGAAGAACATTGAGTTTTTCTACTGGGAAATATGCGAGACAATCGTCGGGAGCTGTAATAACGAGATACGGGGATACCGTCCTTTTAAATACTGTCAATCACAGTAAAAATCCTAGAGAAGGTGGTGATTTTTTCCCATTAACAGTGGATTTTGTTGAAAAATTTTATGCTGCAGGAAAATTTCCTGGAGGTTTTAATAAAAGAGAAAGCAGACCATCTACAGATGCTACCCTCACTGCCAGATTAATCGATAGACCTGTGAGACCTATGTTCCCTGATGGGTTTTGTTATGATGTGCATATTGTAAATACTGTGCTTTCTTATGACGAAAAAAATACTCCCGATTATTTGGGAATCATAGGCTCATCAATGGCATTAATGTTATCTGATTTACCATTTTTGGGACCAATTGCAGGTGTAGTCGTAGGCATGATAGAAGGAAAATTCATATTAAATCCTACACCCGAAGAATTAAAAAATAGTGATTTGGATTTAACTGTTGCCGGGACAAAAGATGCTATCAATATGGTAGAAGCAGGTTCTAAAGAATTAGACGAAGAAACAATGCTAAAAGCAATAATGTTTGCCCATGATAATATAAAAATCATTTGTGATTTTCAAGAAAAAATCGCAAAAGAAATAGGAAAAGAAAAATTAACATTTGAAAAAAAGCCGGTTTTGGCACTTG
The DNA here is from genome assembly GCA_031289425.1 of Fusobacteriaceae bacterium. Taxonomy (GTDB): domain Bacteria; phylum Fusobacteriota; class Fusobacteriia; order Fusobacteriales; family Fusobacteriaceae; genus JAISST01. The sequence goes on along the minus strand of JAITPM010000075.1, from coordinate 10,414 downwards.
TGAAAAATTTTATAGATGCTAATGGTTTAGAAAAATTAAAAGGTGCTGTTTTAACTCTAGGTAAACAAAATAGAGACGAAGCAGTCGATGGATTGGAAGAAGAATTATATAAAAATTTCGTAAATGAAAATTTTAATCCTGATAAAATAGAAAACATTGATGAAATAGAAGTTCCGGATGATGTCGTAGCTGAATTTAAAAATTATTATCATGACCTTATGAAAAAATTCGTAAGAGATAGTATTCTATACAATAAACATAGAGTAGACGGAAGAAAAACTGATGAAATAAGACCTCTTTATGCTGAAATAAATGTACTCCCTATTCCTCATGGTTCCGCAATGTTTACAAGAGGAGAGACTCAAGCATTGGTAATCACAACATTGGGTACAAAAAGTGATGAGCAATTAGTAGATAACTTGGAAGAAGAATATTACAAAAAGTTTTATTTACACTATAATTTTCCTCCATATTCTGTAGGAGAAATCGGCAGAATGGGTGCACCAGGCAGACGTGAATTAGGTCATGGGTCTCTCGCAGAAAGAGCGCTCAGATATGTTGTTCCTAGCGAAGAAGACTTCCCATACACTATAAGAGTAGTATCTGAAATTACAGAATCAAATGGTTCATCATCTCAAGCATCTATTTGCGGAGGTTCTTTATCTCTAATGGCAGCCGGTGTTCCGATAAAAGAACATGTCGCAGGAATAGCAATGGGCCTTATCAAAGATGGTGATGAATTTACTGTTCTTACAGATATTATGGGACTTGAAGATCATCTAGGAGATATGGATTTCAAAGTTGCCGGAACTAAAAGTGGTATTACAGCATTACAAATGGATATAAAAATTACGGGAATCACAGAAGAAATAATGAGAATAGCATTGAGCCAAGCATTAAAAGCCAGAAAAGAAATTCTTGAATTAATGAACAAAACGATTCCTACATCAAGCCAATTAAAAGAAAATGTTCCTAGAATATTTAAAATGAAAATAGCCACTGACAAAATATCTGCATTAATAGGCCCTGCTGGGAAAAATATTAAAGGCATAATAGAAAAAACAGGTGCTGCTATTGATATTGATGATGATGGGACTGTTTTAGTATATTCTAAAGATTTGTCAGTATTAGATGCAACAGTAAAACTGATAAATGGCTTTGTAAAAGATGTTGAGCCTGGAGAAATATATTCAGGAAGAGTTGTAAGCATCCAAAAATTTGGTGCTTTTATGGAAATCTTACCGGGAAAAGAAGGACTATTGCATATATCTGAAATAGCAAAAGAAAGAGTCGAAAAAGTAGAAGATGTCTTAAAAATCGGCGATATTTTTAATGTAAAAGTTCTTGCGACAGAAAATGGTAAGATAAGTCTAAGTAAAAAGAGAGTTTAAAATGAAGTTTGCATTAATTAGTCTAGGTTGTAGTAAAAACCTAGTAGACAGTGAAAATTATATTGGCATATTAGTAAATCAAAAACAGCTTACCCTTACCGATAATGTAGGGGAAGCTGATATTGTGATAATAAATACATGTGGATTTATAGATTCTGCAAAAAAAGAATCTATCGAGACTATTTTAGAAGTAGCGGAGTATAAAAAAACCAATCAAGTAAAAAAATTAATAGTAACCGGGTGTTTTGCACAGAGATATAAAGAGGACATATTAAATGAAATAGAAGAAGTAGATGCAGTAATCGGAACAGGTGAAATAGATAAAATTGTCAATGTGGTAGATGATATACTTTCTGATAAAAAAGTCTTTAATTGTGAAAGCACAGGATTTTTACCGGATTCAAACACTGATAGAATTCTTACTACACCAAGCCATATAGCTTACATAAAAATTGCCGAGGGATGCAACAGGAAATGTACATATTGTATCATTCCAACTCTGAGAGGCGAATTAAAAAGTAGGAAAATAGAGGATATTGTAAACGAAGCAACAAAATTAGCTAAAAACGGTATAAAAGAATTAAATATTTTAGCTCAAGAAACCACAGAATATGGTCATGATATTTATGGCAAACCTTCTCTTGCAAGACTTCTAAAAGAACTAGTAAAAATAGATGAAATACAATGGATACGAATTCATTATATCTATCCGGGATCATTCGATGATGAATTATTAGCATTAATGAAAAATGAAGATAAAATTTGTAATTATTTCGATATACCTATACAACATATTTCGAGTAGATTGTTACAAAAGATGGGAAGACAAACAACAGGTGAATACCTAAAAAATTTACTGAATAAAATAAGAGAAAATGTCCTTAATGCTACCATAAGAACATCTCTAATAGTGGGCTTTCCCGGAGAAACAGAAAAGGAATTTAACGAACTCAAAAAATTTGTAAAAGATTTTAAATTTGACTATACTGGTATTTTTAAATATTCGAGAGAAGAAGATACCATAGCGTATAATATGAAAGATCAAATTTCTGAAGAAATAAAAGAAAGGAGATGGGTAGAACTTTTAAATTTACAAAGAAAAATAGCCGAAAAAAATAATAAAAAATATATTGGTAAAAAAGTTTCTGTAATCATAGATGGTGTATCTTCTGAAAGTGAGTATTTACTGGAGGGAAGAATGGAAAATCAAGCCTATGATATAGATGGCAGAGTACTTATAAATGATGGTACAGCAAAAACAGGAGATGTTGTAACCGTTCTTCTGGAACAAAATTTTGACTATGATTTTATTGGTTCAATTATTTAAACTTTATTTTTAAATAATTTATAGTTATAATTTAATTAAGGAGTAAAAATGAATCTACCAAATAAACTGACTTTTATAAGAATAATTTTGACAGTACCATTTATATACTTTTTACAAGAATCCAATACTGCTGGATTTGTATATAGAATTATCGCATTTTTGATTTTTGTAGTTGCATCACTTACAGATTTCTTTGATGGGTATATAGCAAGAAAATATAATATGATAAGTGATTTTGGAAAAATTATGGATCCTTTAGCTGATAAAATATTGGTTATATCCGCTCTCGTTATCTTTGTAAAATTAAACTATATTCCTCCATGGATGTCGATTGTTGTCATAGCTAGAGAATTTTTAATAAGCGGAATCAGAATGCTAGCTGCTGCTAATGGCGAAGTAATCGCCGCAGGTAAATTGGGTAAATACAAAACTACCAGTCAAATGATTGTTATTTTGCTCATGATGTTGACCGGGCCACATCTTAATATCGGAAAAACATCCATTGATATGATGTATTTTATGCTTGTTCCAGTGATACTTACTATTTGGTCTGGTTGGGAATATACTGCGAAATCCAAGCATTATTTTTTAAATAAATAAATATACTTAAAGATAAATTTAAAAACTTTAGGAGAAAAAAATGATAAGATATTACATAGCTATTTTATTAAATAAAGCAATAAAAATATTATATATTACAGTTTTAATTAGATGCGTCTTTTCATGGTTTCCATATAAATATAGAAATAACTCTTTTGGGAAAATTGTTTACTCTATTACTGAGCCTTTTTTAGCCCCAATCAGAAAGATGCTTCCTCAAATGGGAATTGATCTTTCTCCAATTATTTTGTTTATGATAATCAGACTGATAGAATATATAATAATGTCTATACTTTATTTTTAAATATGGAGAAATTAATGAAAAACATGAACGAAAATTATCATATTCCGGTTCTATATAATGAAGTACTTGATAATTTGATAACAAATAAAGATGGTATATATATAGATTGTACTTTAGGTGGTGGTGGACACTCTGAAGGTATATTAAAATCTATATCTGAGATGGGAAAATTAATTTCGATTGACCAGGACGAAAATGCAATAAATTTTTCTAAAAAAAGATTGGAGAAATATCAATCTAAATGGTCTGTATATAAAAATAATTTTGAAAATTTAGATGTTCCATTGTATATGGGTGGAATAGACAAAGTTGACGGAATACTTATGGATATAGGAGTTTCTTCTGAACAATTAGATGATGCTTATAGAGGTTTTTCATATAAATATGACTCTAGGCTTGATATGAGAATGGATCAAAACAATTCTCTGAGTGCCTATGATGTCGTAAACAATTATAGTGAAGAGCAATTATCAAAAATCATTTTTGAATACGGAGAAGAACGTCACGCTAGAAAAATAGCTAAATTAATATGTTTTGAACGTAAAAAAAATAAAATAGAAACAACCTTGCAACTGGTTGCTATCATAAAGCGAGCATATACTGAAAGGTCTTCAAAACATCCTGCTAAAAAAACGTTTCAAGCAATTCGTATGGAAGTTAATAGAGAATTAGAAGTACTGGAAATAGCAATAAAAAAAGGAGTGGATCTTTTAAAACCCGGTGGAAGGATAGCTGTAATAACTTTTCATTCTTTGGAAGATCGACTTGTGAAAAATTTATTTAGAGATTTGGCAAGTACCTGTAATTGTCCTCCGGGTCTACCAATATGTGTGTGTGGGGTTATACCTAAAATAAAATTGATAACAAAAAAACCGATTATTCCTCAAGATGAAGAATTAAAAAATAACAATAGAGCCCATTCCTCTAAATTAAGAATAGCTGAAAGGATATAGTTAATTTATGAAAAAATATTTTATTATTGGTTTCTTTATACTTTTTTTGCTTATTGTACGTGCTTTTTTGCTTATAGAAATTTCTGCTTTGGAAAGTGAAATTTCCAATAAAAAGAATGAGTTGGCTGAAATTGAAAAAGAATTTAAAAAAAACAATGTAATCTACAGCGAAAAATCTGATATAGACAAAATCTCAGAAGAAATGCAAAAAAATTATAATATGGAAATTTCATCTTCTATAAATTATTTTAAAATTAGTGGTGACAATGGAAACGACTAATCTTTTACAAAAAAATGAAATAATAGAAATACTGATAGAAAAAATTGTTGTAGGTGGTGAGGGCATAGGATATTATAATGGCCTCGCTGTTTTTGTTCCTATGTCTGTTCCAGGAGATAAATTAAAAATAAAAATTATATCTACAAAAAAAACTTATGCCAGAGGAATCATAGAATCAATAATAATTCCTAGTAAAGATCGTATAAATGAAATAAGTAAGGTAACCTTTGAAGATTTTCAAGGGTGTGATTTTGCTATGATGAAGTATTCTGCTCAATTAAAATATAAAAAAATAATAGTTGCAGATGCTATGGAAAAAATTGGAAAGATTAAAGATATCCTTATAAACGATGTCATACCATCTGATAACATATACAACTATAGAAATAAAATAATCGAACCATTTACTAAGTATAACGGAAAAATAATAAGTGGTTTTTTTAAGAAAAAATCTCACGATATATTTGAAGTAGAAGAAAATATATTAAATTCTAAAATAGGGAATAAAATAATAAAAGAATTAAAAATCATTCTAAACAGAGAAAAATTATCTGTCTATGATGAGAATATTCATAGCGGAACTCTTCGCAATGTTATGATAAGGACTAATAGCAATGATGAAGCTATGGTAGTTTTAATTATAAACAATCATAAAATTGATAAAATATATAATAAAATTTTGCTTGAATTAAAAGATAAAATAAACAACATAAAATCAGTCTATGTTTCTCTAAACACTGATAAAACTAATGTTGCCATGGGCAAAAAAAATATTCTAATTGCCGGAAACAAAACAATAAAAGAAAATATAGAGGATATCATATTTAATATATCTCCTCTATCGTTTTTTCAAATTAATTTAGAGCAAGCTAAAAAGCTCTATAATAAAGCAATCAGTTTATTTTCTGATATACGTAACAAAAACATAGTTGACGGATATTCTGGAACAGGTACAATTGCAATGCTTCTTGCTAAAAAAGCACAAAAAATCTATTCTATCGAAATAATAAAAGATGCTATACTTGATGGAATGCGTGCTGCCAAAGAAAATAATATTCAAAATATAACTTTTATAAATGGTAAAGTAGAAGAAAAACTAGTAGAACTCATAGAAAACAAAGAAAAAATTGATGGAATTATTTTTGATCCACCTAGAAAAGGGATTGAGGCCAATGTTTTAGAAGCTATTGCAAAATATAAAATCAAGGAAATCGTATATATTTCATGTGACCCTGCAACTTTTGCGAGAGATATCAATATATTGGTATCTTTAGGATATAAAATAGATGAAGTCACTCCATTTGATATGTTTCCAAATGTATCCCATGTAGAATGTCTAGGGGTATTATACTTTGAAGAGATTAATAATTATAATTGAAGTCATGCCAACTTTATATACGCATGACTTCTATTCATATATATATTTTTTTTATAATATATCATTTAATTTATATTTTTCAATAACAGAAGAATATTCTTTTATAAATTTATCTATAAAATCTATATGTTGTTTTACGCTCCTTTGACTAGGCCCGCCATAGCTTTCCCTTCTTTCTACAGATGTCTCTATAGCAATTTCAGCATATATATCATCTGAAAATGATGACGAAAACTTTTTATATTGTTCAATAGGCATATTGTCCAATGTATAGTTATTATCTATACAAAAAGAAACCATTTCTCCCACTATTTTATATGCATCTCTAAAACTCATTCCTTTTTTGGTCAAATAATCAGCAACATCTGTAGCACCCATAAATCCTCTAGCAGCAGCCTCTAGCATCGTTTCCCTTTTGATACTCATTGTCTCAATCATTCCATAGAATACCAATAGGCATCCTTTTACTGTATCAAGTGCATCAAAAAAAGCTTCTTTGTCTTCCTGCATATCTTTATTGTATGCAAGTGGTATCCCTTTCATTGTAGTAAGTAATCCCAACAAATCTCCAAAAACTCTTCCACTCTTTCCTCTTATCAATTCTGCCGCATCAGGATTTTTCTTTTGAGGCATAATACTACTTCCGGTAGAAAACTTATCGCTTAGCTCAATATATCCGTAATCATTAGATGTATATATTATTATTTCTTCACAAAATCTGGATAAATGCACCATTATAAGAGAGAAACTATTTATAAGTTCTATCAGATAATCTCTGTCGCTTACTCCATCCAGACTATTCCACGTAGGACTAGAAAATCCTAATATTTTGCTGGTATATTCTCTATCTATAGGGTATGTCGTCCCTGCCAACGCCGCACTACCCAGTGGTGATGTATCCATCAATTTTATTGCATTTTCTATACGTAAAAAATCTCTCCTGAACATTTCCACATATGCCAATAAATAATGCGCAAATGTAATAGGTTGAGCTTTTTGCAAATGTGTAAATCCGGGCATATATGTATCTAGATTTTTTTTGGCCGTTTCATTTAATAAATCTATCATATCCAATAATTGTGCTTGTACTTTTACAGCCTCATCCTTTGTAAATAATTTCATATCAAGAGCTACTTGGTCATTTCTGCTTCTCCCTGTGTGTAATTTTTTACCAGCATCTCCTATTCTGTCTATAAGTATTTTTTCTATGTTCATATGTATATCTTCATATTCTCTAGAAAATAATATTTTTTCACCTATTATATCATTCAAAATCTCTTTTAAGGTTTTTTCTATTAATTCTGCATCAGAAGATGGGACAATACTTTTTAACGCCAATCCTCTCACATGGGCAATACTTCCCATGATATCGTATCTATACAATCTCTTATCAAAATCTATAGATGAATGAAAATCTAATATTAAATTACTTGCTTTTTCTTTAAATCTCCCGGAAAAAAATTGCATGTTGTTCCTCCTTGGTGTGCTTTTATTATTTTATTATTATTATCTCTATTTTGCTTGTATGAGGGTTTGTTGAGGGGTTATTTAGAGTTTTTCAGTCTGTTTATTGTTTGTTGCATATTTTGTTTGTTTTGTTTGTTTAGGGCTTGTCGAGGGCTCAATCATGAGCCCCTACGAGGTATAGATAAAAAATTTTGGTATTTTTAAAAAACAATATTTTATGTTTTTCTATTATTATATAAAAACATAACTATCGCCATAGTGCAAATTATACAATATCCAATCCAACTGTAAATATCTGATACCTGATTAAATATTATATACCCTATTATTGCGGAATATAGTATTTGTGAATAATCGTATATTGATATTTCGCTAGCCGGTGCATATGTGTAAGCTGCTGTTATAGTGACTTGACCAATGGTAGCAAATACTCCGCCCAATACAAGTAAAAATAATTGATTTAAACTCATTGGGTGATACCCAATAATGAAAAATGGTAACACTACCAGAGAAGAAAATGCAGAGAAAAAGCATACAATGAGAGTTCCGTTTTCTCCTCTTGTTCCCATTGCTCTTATACAAGTATATGCCGCACCAGCCATAACTCCACCCATAAATCCTATTAATGATGGGATTAAGTCCATATTTACAAATGTTGGTTTTACTACAAACATACTTCCTATAAAAGCTATTATTATACTTAACAATTGTATAAACGAAATTTTTTCTTTCAACACTAGATAACTAAAGACAACCACACAAAAAGGAGACATTTTTTGCAACATTGAAGCATCAGCAAGTACCAAATGATCCACTGCATAAAAATTGCACCAAATAGCAATTGTACCGAAAGTAGCTCTTAAAATCATATATTTTAAATTCCCAGATTTAATTTTTAAGGGAACTTTGTTTTTAAAAATAAAAAATAATGCGAAAATAAGCGCAATTATATTTCTGAAAAAACTTTTTTGCATGGATGGCAAATCTCCAGACATATGAATAAACATATTCATTGTTCCAAATGAAATTGAAGATATTATAATATAGATGATTCCCTTATATTTATCTTTTAGTATCAATTAATATTCACCTACTTTTATATTTTTTATAGTTTTATTATATCATATATTTGCAATTTATACAAAAAATGAAGAAACTAGGGTAGTGTCAAGTTTTATGGGGATTTTTTTCATTATTTTAAAATGAACCCCTAAAACACACTACAATTCATCTCTTGGCTTTTTATATTTTTATCTTGTTATTTTCTACCAAATCTCTTAGTCAACTCTTTGATTTTCTGACATTTCTGCTGTATTGCAATTTTCTATTTTTATTTCTTTTTTCCCATGTTTTTTACCAATATTTTTATATTGATCTAAAAAACTTTCAGATGATACTACTGACTTTTTGATTGTTTTTACTAATCAATCACATATTTTCCTTTTTATGTATTTGTCATTTAAATTTTAGTTTTTAAATCAAAGTTTTCTTAATATTTTTTGTTTTTTGATATATTTATTTATGCTAAACACCTGATTTTAGTTTAATTTTTTTAATTTATATATAAATTTCACCTTACCAAATAAGTATGGTGGCTTACATTTTATTTTCATGAAACATTTTAAATACCTTCTTTTATTAGGTTAATGTTATTAAAAAATTAAATATAAATAAGATATTTTGTTATTCTATGAGTATTTTATTTAAATAAATTTATAAAGGTATTTTTACACATAACTATCAGACTGTCAAGATTTTTTTCCGAGACAGTCTATTTGTTTATAAAAAGAAAGTTACAAAATTACGTTATATATTTTTTTCCAAAATCCTATCTTTAAGTTAGATTACAAACTAACTCGCAATTTTATTCAAAACTCTATTGCGGCATAACCTAAATTTATTATCGAATGCTTATCTACTATAGTTATCACTCCATCTAATCCTCCAGTACAACTTGTTTATACTGGGATATATTAAGATATAATGGGCCAATTTTAGTTTAGCATAAACAAGAAGCACTTGGAGTAAATATCAATCTCTCAATAGGAAAGGTTAAATTTAGCGAAGAGGGGGGCTTCTTCTCTTGCAAATAGGGTATCAATCCCTCAATAGGAAAGGTTAAATTCGATATGAATGATATCGATGGGCCTGCTCTAGACAGTATCAATCCCTCAATAGGAAAGGTTAAATTTAATTAAAATTAAAATGATAAAGGAAGAAAGAACAGTATCAATCCCTCAATAGGAAAGGTTAAATTTTCAAATTGGGAAAAAAATTTTGAGTAATATTCTTGTATCAATCCCTCAATAGGAAAGGTTAAATATTATAGTGGTTTGTGCAGTGTATTATTACTGCATAGTAAGTATCAATCCCTCAATAGAAAAGGTTAAATATTTGCAATCCTGTTGGGGATCTTAATGATATATAGTATCAATCCCTCAATAGGAAAGGTTAAATTGGAGGCGTTGGAAGACGCCAAAGCAACTAAAAAAGAAGAGGGTATCAATCCCTCAATAGGAAAGGTTAAATTAATATTGAGGGGGAGGTGGACCTTACTATTATAGAGTATCAATCCCTCAATAGGAAAGGTTAAATTGATTCACTGCGTATATGCTGCTACGTAGTAAGCCAGAGTATCAATCCCTCAATAGGAAAGGTTAAATTGAGCGGAATTTTGGATACTGAGAAGAGTTTTAGTAGTATCAATCCCTCAA
>JAITPM010000004.1 GCA_031289425.1 Fusobacteriaceae bacterium | reverse complement strand
TTTTTTTCGAGAAACTCAATATCAACTGTCGAGAAAAAAGGGGACTTTCCGTCTTCATCCAATTTTAATTTGATATTTAATGGCACAAAAAAAGAAACACTATCATTATTAATTAATTTGAACTCTTCATTAACCTTGTCATATTGTAAATTATCAATATAAGAAATATAATCTTTGAAATTTTTTGTAAATTCCAATTTGTTATTATCGTTGATATAATCTAAGACTAAATCATATAATAATTTGAAATCTTTACTTTCCAAAATTTGCTGCCTTTTTTGAGGGTTATCATATAGGGATTTTGAGAAATTATATCTGAAATCATTTTTATAAATTCTAAATGGCATATCTTTCTTGAATAGATAAAGACAACATTTTTCTTTTTTAGCATTCCTGTTAATCCTTCCTGCCAATTGTTCATCGTTGTCTAACAATGAGATATTTTTGAATCCTAAATCCATATCAATATCAACTCCGGCTTCAACAACTTGGGTAGTAATCAGCAAAATATTTTCACTTCTATTATTACTGTCTTTCAAAAAACCTATTATTTCTTTCCTGCGAGGCTCAAGTATTGTCCCTGATAACACCACAATATTTTTCAAGGGAAAAAGTTGATTATCTTGGATTTCTTCAAAAAATTCAGTGGTAGATTTTTTGTAAATAAACTCAATAATCGTATGGACGCTACCATGTTTTTGTGCATATTCAGACGATTTTAGAATGACTTGATATGCCAATTCTTTGACTGAGATGTTGGTGTATTTATCTATTAAACTGAAATCAAAAGCTATTCTGTCTTTAAAATTGGGATTTTGTAAATATCGGCTTTGAACATCTCTTATTAAAGGCTCAAACTGTGCATCAGTTCCTACATCTATACCATGTATTTTTGGTAGTGTTGCCGACATGATAATAAACCGAATATTAAATGTTTCTGCATAGTTTGAAATAAAATATTTCAACTTATCCCATTCTGAGGGTGAATATGATTGTAATTCATCAATAATGACAACAGAATTAGCCAAACGGTATAAAATATAATTTATATCTTTGTCGTTACTTTTAATAATGTCAAAAAATTTAATGTGTGATAACAAACAAATTGGATAATTTATAAACAAATAGTCAATATAATTTTGTTTGTCGTTGTCATAGCTTTCATTATCAACACTATTACTTTCATTTTTTGTATGAAACCCTGCTTTTGAATGTAATTGGATAATATCTTTATCTGACAAAGCAAATGTCTCTTTCAATGCGGTGTGAGTTTGAGTTATTAGAGTGGTGAATGGAAAAACATAAAATATTTTTGTGATTTCATCTCTTTTACACTCAAGCAATTTTGTAACAGCCAACATTGAAAGATTAGTTTTACCACCTCCGGTAGGAGCTTCTATATAAAAAACCCGATTACTCAAGTTGTTTTTTATTCCCTCAATTAATTCCGCACCTAATTTTTGCCTAAGAATCAACAAATTATCATTAGATATTACCTGCAAATCAGACATAGGAATACTTAAATAAGACTCATAATCAGATACTAATTTTTGATTATATTCTTTTGTACTGTTAAAATTATCTATTAGATAATCAGATAATTCATTTGTAATAATACCAAACTCATCTTCAGTATAAATAGATTTCCGCGATGATTTATAATGGTTTGTTGCATAATAATCGGAAGCGGTTAGCAAGGAATATTGAAGTTTTAATAAACACCATAAATGAAATCCATTCCCATTTTTTTTTGAAATATAATTAGCTGACTGTTTCAAACTTATATCAAAAGAACAAAAGATATCTTTTTTGAATTTTTCAGGAGCATTAAATATAAAAACATCTACATATTTAATAAATTCCTCGATATATGACTTGAATTTATTTTTCGAAAAATCAATATCATATTCCGAATTATGGTGATTGGATATGGAAAAACAAAACAATGAACAGAATCCATATAACAGTAGAAATTTTTCTTTATCTTGATACTCTTCTAAAATAAATTCAAAATTATGCACAAGAAATAGATAAGCTCCTAACAAAGAGTGATTCGTTTTAATTTTGTCATCGTTTACATTAAAACCTGTATTATTCAATTTGATAACCTGATAATTAACGTTTACTTTTCCCAAATCGTGAAATACAATACTTTCCACAAAAAGTTTTTTTACCCAATTCTTAATGGACAATTCTTGTTGAGGAATAATTCCATTAATCAATCTGTCTATTACGATATCTAATTTATTTACAGCAACAATGGCATCCAAATACTTTGCTGTTAATTCTGTATGTTCCAATAATCCTTCGTGCGGAGAATGAGCCAAATAGTTTTTGTACAACGGTAAAATATCCGAAAGTTTAACACTCTCAGATATAAGTTGCTTCGTTGTTTTGAGTTCAGAAAAGTTGGACATATTTGACGCCATCATCAGTTTTTAATGCATAAAGATTTTCTATGTCAGCATTTTCTTTTATTTGGAAATTGCTGTAAATGAATTTCTCAACTTGATACTGATAACTATCTTCCACTTTTATAAAGCCAATTGGTAAACGTTCAAAATAGGCAAATGGTTTTTCGCTATTAAAGATGTCGAAAAAATCACTTTTGGATTCTTTTAACGTATTATCAGGTAAATAAAAGATTGAAGAAATGGTAAAAGTACTATCCTTATCAAACTCACATATTTGATATTCTTTGAATGATTCTTTCTCCCACCAACACGAAAATTCGTTTTTGCCAAAATAAGGTAAATACTCAGCTTTACCATTATGTAAATAATCTTCAATATCAAGTTGAAGTCGTGAATCAATCGAATTATCCAAAAGAACATAACATCTGTAAGCCGGAATTATCAATATTTGTTCGTGTATGTTTAATATTCCACCTTGTTTATTGGCATATCCAACAGCATTGTTATATTTTAATGTGGTTTTCGAAAATATTCCCTTTTCATGTAAAATTCGACCATACTTATCATTTTCAATAGGTTCAATACCTACTCTTAACGA
>JAITPM010000062.1 GCA_031289425.1 Fusobacteriaceae bacterium | reverse complement strand
ACAGGTATTTTTTTAGCAATTGCCATCATTACAGAAAAAATTATTCCGATATGTAATCCGGACAGAGCCAATAGATGAGAAGTTCCCGTATATGAAAATAATTCTCTTATATTTCTACCTAACCTACTTCCATCCCCCAGCACTACGGCCATATACATATTTTTAAAATCAACACTACAGTTTTCTATAAATTTTTCTGCTTTTGCAAAAAAATATTTTTCTATAATATTTTTTTCTATTTCTTCAATTTCATTTTTTTCTATAGTATAGTTTATTATTCCATATCGATCTATTATTTTTAATATCTTTCCTGATATTTTATATTTCCCATCTCGCAAATAAGAAATGTTTCCATAACTTTTCATATATGGTACTTTATCATTTATTTTTTCTATTTTTCCTTTTCCTTCAATCAATAATATCTCTATCTTTATTTCATCATTTATCTGATAATCATTGAAATTCACAAAAGTAAAAAAGCGTATGCATAATAATATCGGTATTATACAAATCAAAATTTTATTTTTCTTATAAATAAATCCTAAAATAACAGATATTAAAAAATTAATAAATATTCCAACCCAAAAATTTGTATATTTTAAAATTAAAATACTAAAAAAACCTTCAAACATAAGGACATATAACAGTTCCATAATACCCACCTATTTTTTATTTTATTTATTCTTTATATTTATAATAAAACACAAAAGATATTATAAACGAAATCGCCGAAACTAATGTAGTCATATATATTCCATTTTTTCCAACTGTAGTTGACACTCCCATGATAGCTTCCTTTATTCCTACATTTCCTCCGGAAACTAAAATTAGAGGAAGAATCATAATAGACATCATAAAGGCCATTTTTAAGAAAAATCCTTGTATTCCAAAACAAACCCCTTCTATTCTATTTCCACTACTTATACTGATTTTACTGCCAATCTCACTTAGCATAGCCGGTGGAAATATAAATGCTGCACCTGCTAGTGGTATTCCAATCAAACCAAATAATAAAAATCCAAACTTTATCGGAATAATTTTCCCCAAGAAAAATAACATCAGAGTAAATAAAATTAAAGAAGATAAACATATGAGCATTATTTTTCTATATCCAAATTTTCTTGAAAGCAAATTTGTAGGATAAAAAAATAGCGCCGACATTCCAAATAATATGGCAGAAGCTAATGTTATCGCTCCTTTATCATAACCCATTATTCCCTCTACAACATAATTCATCACTGCCCTCAGATTATTAAACCCTATAAAGAAAAATAAAAGTCCAAATAAATAATAAATAAAAGATTTATTTTTAAAAACTATTTTCATTGTCTCTCTGAAATTAGCACTTGATGTCTCCCCATTGGAATATTTTTTTTCCGGTACTTTCAATACAGTGACCATCCCACCTAAGAAACATATAGCGCACAAGAAAATTACCATTCCTCGAATCCCGTATGCCGTATTTCCCTTGCCAATCATTTTGATAAGTATTCCTGGAATTATCATAGCTATCGCTGTATAGAGAAGTCTAAATATTGATTGCCATGTAGATAAATTGAGTCTTATCTCTTTAGTATGGCCTATTTCAGGAATTAATGCATTGTACGGAGCCCCGACAATAGTATAAAATGTAAAAAATAGAGAGCCCACAATGGCTAAATATATAAATGTATTTGTTTCATTTCCAGATGGTGGAAAGAAAAAAGCAATCGTACTGAACGCCAAAGGAAGTATACCCACTGCTACAAACGGAATACGTCTTCCCCATCTACTTGTAAATTTGTCTGATAGGAACCCAACTACCGGATCAGTTATCATGTCAACAAACCTTGATATAACCAATGCCAGTGATATCAATATAGGAGCCATAATCGGTTTTAATCCAGAATTTTCCGGAGGTAAATAAAAATATAATATCCATTGAGAGAATATTTGATCGACTATCGCATAGCTAACGCCTACGCCATAAAAAATTTGTACGCTTAAAGGTAATTTTTTATCATCCACGGTTTTTCTTTTCCTCCTGGTTTTATTATTTTTTATTTTTTAATTTATATATAACATTGGCCTTTCTATTAAATTCTATCATATCTATTTGTTGTTTGCTAAAATTTTTAGTTATATTTTTATAGGTACTTATTATCTTTTTATTTTTAAATTTTTTTATAAAATTCAAATATGTTTGACCTTTTTTGCTATAATCAATTATCTTAACATAGGGTATATCTTTTTTTACAATATCTGTAATTTGTACAGTTAAATCTATCAAGATATGGATTAAAATTCTTTGAGCTCTTCCTATAGAGATTCTTTTAGTAATTATGTTAGAAAAAAAATCATAAATTTCTTCATATTTACATGCCATTTGGTAAAGTCTGTTCTCAAAACCAATTTCAATATCTTGTATATATTTAAGTTTCTCATAATTATTTATGATTTGATACCTTATAAGAGCGTAATAATCTTCCAAATATGGTATTTTATTCTCTTTATCTATTTCTCTCAACACTTTATATGTATTTTCCGGTACGACCTTATCTATGGCCTCATTATTTTTTATAAGTGCTCTTATCTTAGTTCCACTTGCAAAATTATCTATTATCTTATCCTCATAATAAAAAGTTTTCTCTCTTTTTATAGTAATAGGAATAATATCACTTCTTAAATTTTTTATAGCTTTTATATATTCCAAGCCCAAAATATCATTCGAAGCCAATTTAGAGTCTATGTTAAGAGCCATATCATAAGCAGTCGGATAAGAATTCCCTGCATTTAAAGCCTCTTTCATCTTTATTTTAAATTCATCTGCTTCAGTCAATTCAAGAATTTTTTTTAATTTTTCGATATCATTGCTTTCTGAACCGAATATTAAATTTTTGCACCCTATTTCGTTCAATATCCCTACTGCTCCGATTGCGAAAATTTCTGCACTCTGACAGGAATAAAATACCGGAAGCTCTACTACGATATCTATCCCATTTTCTATAGCAATCTTAGCTCTTACATCCTTATCAATTATAGCCGGTTCGCCTCTTTGAACGAAATCTCCACTCATAACAGCTATTTTTACAGAATCTTTATCTATTTCTATGACTTTTTTCAAGTGATACAAATGTCCATTATGAAATGGATTATACTCCACAATGAGTCCTGTAGCATTCATAACCTTTCTCCAATTAAATTTTTATTATAATATATATAATTATACCATATTTATTTTATTATTTAAAACACATCTTGACAAATAAAAAAAACATGATAATATAAAATTGTAACTGAAAAATTCTCACTTTTTTAAATTAAAAATATGGTGATCGGGATAGCAATCAGAAACAAACCAAATCGGATCTATTTTAAAAATATGAATCATGAGGTGGAAATTATGAATCAAGACAAAGGTTCAAAAGAAAAATCAAAAAAATTGGCACAAGGGTTTCAAAAACTACTGGATAATTTCGATTCTGTAACATGTGCAACCAGTGACTGTATGGACAGATTAAACGGTATGTTCGGAGATATGCGACCCATAGGAAAAGATGCCAGGCTCGCCGGCTCAGCAGTGACAGTACACACCATAGCAGGAGATCTATCATCAGTCGTCTTTGCTATAGAACATGCGGAACCCGGAGATATTATCGTAGTAGATGGACATGCATCTGTAAACACGGCTTTCTGGGGAGAAAATATCACTCTTTCTGCCAAGAATAAAGGTGTTATCGCAGCAGTTGTAGATGGTGCTTGTCGTGATGTGGAAGAAATCAGAAAAATAGGATTTCCTGTATTGGCTCGTGGGATCTGTCCTAATGTAGGATGTATGGCCGGTTATGGCCGTATCCAGGAAAAGATACAGTGTGCCGGTGTACCTGTAAGTCCAGGAGATATTGTCGTCATTGACGGAAACGGCGTTGTAGTTGTACCTTTGGAACAAGGAGAAGAAGTTTTGGCAAAGACCACCAAAATGATGGAAACCGAATATTTAGTTTCCGAAAAATTAAAGGCTGGAGCAACTATTGGACAATTGATTAAGATAGATAGTATCATGAATTCAACCTTTGCTTATCAGGAAAAAGCATTAAAATAAAAAAATTTTATATAGATATGCATTTTATAATAAATCTATAAACTAAAAAATCCCTCTTTATTGAAGGATTTTTTAAAATCTTTTATTTTTTGGGGGAGATTTAGTTATTCTTCTAAGAATAACCTATGAAAAAACAATCATTAACATTTTATATATTTTTTAGATCTTGATATCTTCTAAAAAGTTTAATTTTTTTATTTGGTGACTAGCTATTAACTAGTCACCATAATCTCTGGGGAGAGAAAATTCATATTCAAATTAACTTCAATTTTTTCTTTCAATTCTTTTTCTTTTTCTTTTATTACAATATTTAGACTAAGCCATTTATAAAAAAGTTTAAAAATATTTTATTTTTATTTTATTTTTGTTCTCTTTCCAATTCAATCATAAATTTCAATCTTTGCATTCCATTTTTTAACGCCTTTATCTTTATTTTACTCATTTTGATATCCAATAATTCTTCTTGAGACGCTTCTTGTATATCGGCCAAAGTCTCATATTCCGTAGTAAGCTTCTCTATATCTTTTGCAGTGAGTCTAGTTATTTTACCTAATACCCTATATCCCTTTGCCTTTATTTCCTTGTCTAATATAGCATAATTTTTTCCATACCCCAATGCATTTGCAAAATTTTCTTCTTTTAAAATTTCAACATCACTCAACACCTTGAGAGAATTATGAATTTCCTCATATGTAAGTTTTTCACTCATGTAATCATTTAAAAATTCTCTCTCTTCTTCAAAAACTCCCTGAAGTAATTCTTTATATTGTAATTTTATCAATCTTCCATCTGTTCCTAATTCAGAAATATAATTTTTCATTTCCATTTCTATTCTTCTCAACATTTCAAATCTTTGTAGTGCAAGAGATACATCATGTAAAGTAACCAAATCATCCAGCTCAAGAATAGTAAGATTATCTAAGAATTTATCTAATACATATTTATATCTTTCCAAAGTTTTTACTGCTTGATTGGCATCTTCAATTATTCTGGACATATTTTTTAATATATATTTTAGCTCTCCCTTATACAAGCTCACTAATTTTTTTCTACCGGAAATCGCAACTACAAGTTTTGATGTTTGTTTCCCCGCTCTTTCTGCAGTCCTATGTCTTGTTCCACTTTCCTCGGATGTATATTTTCTGTTTACTTGTAAATGCACATTAGCATATATTATATTTTTGCAAGATTCATCTAGAACTATAGCTCCATCCATTTTTGCGAGTTCATAGAGCCTTTCCGGAGTATATTCACAATTGATAGCAAATCCATTATCAATCATTTTTTCGATTTCATCATCATAACCGACTATAATGAGCGCTCCAAATCCACCGTCCATTATATTGTCTATCCCATTTCTAAGGGTAGTTCCAGGAGATACCTGTGCGAGCATCTCGACCAATTCCATCTTATCATCCATCTTTTTTTATTCCCTCCAAAAATTCTTCAATATTTCTTAAATATATTAATTTTAGTTTATATCTATTTTTTTCTATTTCTTTTCTGTTGGCTTCCGGCACATAGACTCCACTAAATCCCAGTTTTTCCAGTTCTTTCAATCTTTTATCTAAGAAAAAAACTTTTCTTATTTCGCCCCTTAATCCCAACTCACCAATCGCAGCTATTTTTTGACTTATTGCTACACCACGAAACACAGATAAAATAGATATAATCACTCCCAAGTCAGCAGATGGGTCATTTATATTTATTCCCCCCGGAACATTTATGAATAAATCCATCATCCCCAATCCCATTCCGATTTTTTTATCCACAACAGCCGTCAATATCTGTATTCTGTTTCTATCAAATCCACTTACAACCCTTCTGGGAATCCCATTGATAGCTTCTGTAATAAGAGCCTGTATTTCTAATAAAAAAACTTTTGTCCCCTCTAATACCGGTACTACCATACTTCCGATATTCTTTTCATCTCTTTCGTTTAAAAAATATTCAGAAGAATTTTTTATTTCTTTCATCCCATTTTCTTCCATACTAAACACAGCTATTTCATTGGTAGAACCAAATCTATTTTTTGTACTTCTTAATATTCTATAAAAAAATCCATCTTCTCCCTCAAAATTAAAAACTGCATCAACCATGTGCTCAAGTAATTTCGGTCCTGCAACTTTGCCATCTTTAGTTATATGTCCTATAATGAAAAATGATGTGTCATATTTTTTAGCAAGTTCTGTAATTTTTAGCGTACTTTCCCGTATCTGTGTAGGTGTCCCAGCAACCGATTCCAGCTCAACATTATACAATGTCTGTATAGAATCTATTATCACTATTTTAGGTTTTTTTAATATTATATAATCATAAATTTTCATGATATCTGTTTCATTTATCAGAGAAAGATTTTTACCTGTAATTCCAATTCGATTTCCTCTATTTTTTATTTGCGCCGGAGATTCTTCTCCCGAGATATAGATTACTTCCCCATACTTAGAATATTCTTCGGCTGCTTGCAATAAAAGTGTAGATTTTCCAATACCCGGATTCCCTGTAAATAGTACAACTTCTCCTTTTAGTAGTCCCCCACCCAAAAGTCTGTCAAATTCACTCATTGACGTGGTATATCTCTCTTTTTCATCTCCGGAAATTTTATTGTAATCATAAACTTGTATATCTGTATTACTTTTGTTTGATGAATTGTTTTTATTTGATGAAGAAGGGCTTATAGTTATTTCTTCTTCAAAAGTTCCCCATTCGTTGCATTCAGGACATTTACCAAGCCATTTGATAGACTGATAACCACAGTTTGCACATACATACACATTTTTTCTTTTTTCCACTATATCTCTTCCCATTGTGTGATGATTTTTTATATATTTAATATTATTATCTCAATCTATTATTTTTTATCTGGATATAAGTCTTCTACTTTGTTTTCGACTATATCTATTATTTTTTCATCCACAAAAATATCAAGCCTAGCCTTAGCTATAGCAGCTTCCCTAGCGCCACTTGAGCTCAAATACATAAATTGTCTGGAAGCCGGTATAAATACTGTATCTACAACTCCTCCAGATAATTCATTATTAAAAAAAGCATATACTAATTCATATTCATAATCAGCTACAGCTCGAAGTCCCCTTATTATGACCTCTACACCTCTCTCTTTCATAAAATCGACCAATAGTCCATCAGATGATGCTATCTCTATATCAGGATTATCTCCCACTGTCAATTCTATCATATGCTTTCTTTCTTCTAAAGTAAACCAACATTTTTTATTACTATTTTCGATTATCAATATAATGAGCTTATCTACCAATTTTAGAGCTTTTTTTATTACATCCTGATGCCCTTTTGTAATTGGGTCAAAACTTCCACTATAGATTGCTGTTTTCATATTATTTCACTCCATCTAGGCCTATCTACCTGAAATCTATAAATTTCATTTTTATTGTATCTTTCATCATTTATTACGAAATCGTCAACAGATAAACTATTATCTTTTATAATTCTAAAATTATTTTTAAAATAATCCTTATTTTTCCCTTTATTTCCGACAATAGAAGAGATATTTTTTTCATGAGTTATTATATATAGTTTTTGTGCTTTATTATAAATATAGTGTAAAAAATCAAAATAGATCTCATTTAATACTAGATCTCTAAAAGCCGGGTGAAATGGCCCGTCCACTATGATTCCATCTCTTCTTAAATCTTCGCTTGGTTGCAATCCTACTCTTATTACATTTATACCATTTATTTGGAAAAAAGAATATATTTTTTTTGAAATTTCTATACTTTTTTCTAAGGTTAATGGAATATATTCCAAAGACTTATACATATTTTCTAACTCAGTATTATTTATAACAAGGGTCGGATAAATTCGTGCTACATCCGGTTTCATAGAAGTTAATTTTTTACAAGTTTCATAATCGCTATCAAAATCTGAGCCGGGAAGTCCTATCATCATTTGTACTCCCAGATTAATACTGTAATTCTTTATTAGATTTACTGTATTCCACACTATTTCTTCAGTATAATTTCTTCCGGTTTTTTTTAATACCATCTCATCCAAACTTTGTATACCTAATTCTATCAATTTAACATTATATTTTTTTAACATTGCTAATATTTCATCATTTATACAATCTGGTCTTGTAGATATTCGTATCCCATCTATATCACCATTCTCTATGTATTTTTGTATGGTTTCCAAATATAATTCTTGAAGTTTTAAAGATAATCCGGTAAAAGTTCCCCCAAAAAATGCTACTTCTTTTATACCATCCTTGGGGATAGTTGCCAGATTGGTATTTATAATATTATGGATTTCAGGAACAGTCATATCTGTCTCTACTCCATTTATTTTTTTTTGATTACAAAAAACACATGAATTCGGGCATCCGTAATGATTAATAAATATCGGTATGTTATAATGTTTCATAGAGGTACCTCTAATTTTTTGCAAAGACCCTTGGCCGCCAATTGTGTTGCTATTTTTTTGTTTTTTCCTTCTCCTATAGAATTATATTCAGCATTTTGTAATAATTTGATTAATTCATGTTCAGCAACATTTTTTAAATTTTCTCTTTCCAAAATTCCAACTATAATTCTAAAAACTTTTTTGTGCGACGGCCCTTCATCAGACAATACTTCATATACAGGTATTTCTTTAAATCTATGTTGACAATATTCTTGTAAAATGCTCTTATAATCTGTAATATCTTCATTATCACTGATATTATCAATAGTTTCTTTTATATGATCCAAAATATATTTTTGAGCCGTATTATAATTTGAATCAATAAAAATACCACCCAATACTGCTTCGAACCCATCGCATAATAATGAACTCCTGTCTCTACCACCGGTTTTTTCTTCTCCCTTTCCTAATATCAAATACTCACCTATTTTCATCTCTTTTGCTATCTTAGCAAGTGATGGTTCGCTAACTATCATAGACTTTAGTTTTGATAATTCGCCTTCCTTTGCAAGCTTATACTTTCTATACAAATATTCCGTGATAATTAAATCCAAAACTGCATCACCCAGCAATTCTAGTTTTTCATTATTTATGTTTTTAAATTTCATATGTTCATTTCCATAAGATTTATGAATCAAAGAAAGTTTTAAAAGATCCTTATTTTTAAATGTATAGTTCAAATGCCTCTCTAAATCTAAAAAATTATTATTCATCGTATCTCCTTTTTTACGTAAAAATTATAGAATAAATCCCATGCAACTCCACCACATGGGATTTAAAAAACTACAATTTATATTGTTAATCTTTGTATTTTTTCATAACAATAACTGCATTATGTCCACCAAATCCAAAAGAATTCGATATTGCTATATTTATATCTTTTTTTATAGCTTTATTTGGTACATAGTTTAGGTCGCATTCAGGGTCAGGATTATCATAATTGATCGTAGGAGGTATAATCCCCTCTTCTAATGCTTTAGCAATTATGACTCCTTCCATTCCACCGGCAGCCCCAAGTCCATGCCCCGTTGCACCTTTTGTAGAAGAAACCAGTAAAGTTTTGGCGTGTTCTCCGAACACTTCTTTTATAGCCTCAGTTTCATTTTTATCATTGATAGAAGTCGAAGTTCCGTGAGCATTTATATAATCTACGTCCTCTGGTTTTATGTTTGCATCATCCAATGCCATTTTCATTGCTCTGACTGCTCCATCTACTGCTGGTGCAGTGATATGATAAGCATCTGATGTCAACCCGTAACCTATTACTTCTGCATAAATTTTTGCTCCTCTGGCTTTAGCAGTTTCCAATTCTTCCAGTATCATTATTCCTGCTCCCTCTCCCATTACAAACCCATCTCTGTCAATCGAAAATGGTCTCGAAGCTCTATGCGGTTCGTCATTTCTTGTAGATACCGCTTTCATGTTAGAAAAAGCATTAATTGCAAATTTTGTTATAGAACCTTCAGCTCCTCCGGCAATCATTGCCTTTGCCTTTCCGTATTTTATAAGCTCATAAGCATCTCCGATAGAGTGAGTCCCAGCTGCACAAGCAGTGACTATACATTTATTCGGTCCTTTTGCACCATAATAAATGGCTATATTACCTGAGCCCATATTTGCTATCATTCCAGGTATTGTAAAAGGAGAAATTCGTCTTACACTTTTTTCAATCATGTTTCCATATTGCTCTTCAAATACTTCCATTCCTCCAATTCCAGATGATACAATAACACCTACATCATTGGCATTTGATTCATCTATAATATAGTTGGCATCTTCTAGAGCCAGTTTTGCTCCGGCTATGGCGAATTGAGCATATCTTGCTAATTTTTTTACTTCTTTTTTTTCTATTCCGAAATCTGTTGGTACAAAATTTTTAACTTCTGCCGCTATTTTTACCGGCAAATCAGTAGTATCATAGGATTCTAATAATCCAACTCCAGTTTCTCCTGCTATTATTTTTTCCCAACTTTCTTTTAATCCTATTCCTAAAGCAGTTATGAGACTTACGCCTGTAATTACAACTCTTTTCAAAACAATCACCTCTTTAAATCTCTAATTAAATAATAATTTTCAATTTTTTTAATTTTATCTATATAAATTCATTAATATTTACAATTAACGGGGTATTTAGTTGATACCCCGTAATTTTTTAATTATTTGTGAGCTTCAATGTAAACTAATACATCATTTACAGTTTTAATTTTTTCTGCTTCTGTATCAGGAATTTCTACATCAAATTCTTCTTCAAAAGCCATTACTAATTCTACTGTATCAAGAGAATCTGCTCCTAAGTCATCCACAAAATTAGCTTCTGGCGTAACTTGATCTGCTTCTACACCTAATTGTTCTACTACTATTTCTTTAATTTTATTTAACATACTTCCTCCTTAAAAAATAACTTATTTATCTATTTTAAATTTTATAGATTTGCAATTTTTACTTACTTCTAAACACATATTATATCATGCTCATATTTTACTCTATATTTAGAAAATCATCAAGTTTTTCTAGATTTTTTATTTGAATTTCTTTATCAATCTTTTTAATAAGACCTGAGAGTATTTTACCAGGGCCGATTTCATATATCTTTGTTACGCCTAATTCCTTTAATTTCTTTATAGTATCCACCCATTTTACAGGTCCAAAACTTTGAGTGTAGATTTCATTTTTAATATCTTCCACTGTATTTAATATTTCAGCTTTGGTATTAGAAATTATTTTTATATCTGTAATTTTAAAATTATAATTTTCTGCTTCTTTTTTTAATTTTTCTCCTGCTTCCTTCATAAGTGATGAATGAAAAGGTCCAGAAACGACTAGTTTCATTGCTCTTTTTGCTCCTGCCTCTTTTAATAATACACATGCTTCTTCTATCGCTTTATTTTCACCGGCTATTACAGTTTGGTTAGGTTCATTAAAATTTACTGCCTCTACAATTCCGTTTTTCACATTTTCTAATACTTCTATTATTTTAGAAGCATCCATACCCAATACAGCAGCCATTCCACCATCTACTTTTTGAGATATTTCATTCATAAAATATCCTCTTGCTGCTGTGATTTTTACACATTCATCATATGACAAAGAACCTGAAGCTCCGAAAGCAGCATATTCCCCCACAGAATGCCCTGCTACGTAATCTGCATGGATACCTTTGTCGTTTAATAATTTTGTAAGTACCAAACACATTGAGACTATGGCGGGTTGCGTATTTTTAGTTAATTTCAACTCTTCTTCAGGACCATTAAACATAATACTTTTAAGGTCAAAATCCAATTTACTGAATATATTATCAAATTCTTTTTTAGCTATATCATTATTTTCATAAAGCTCTTTGCCCATTCCCACATATTGGGCTCCCTGTCCCGGAAAAACAAAAGCTATCTTAGACATATTTCCTCCATTTAAAACATTCTATAATCATTTTTTAATAAGCCCATTTCAATACTACTGAGCCATAAGTTAACCCTGATCCAAAGGCAGTCAATACTACTACATCACCTTTTTTTATTTTTCCATCTGCTAATGCTTCTCCCATTGCGATTCCTGTAGAAGCCGAAGATGTATTTCCATATTTTTGAATATTAATAAATACTTTTTCAGATGGAATACGAAGCCTTTTCATTGCAGATTCTATTATTCTTATATTTGCTTGATGCGGTATCAAAAGATTTATATCCGCTATCTTTAGTCCTGCCAATTCTACAGCTTTCTTAGTAGCTCTTGGGAAAGCTTGCACAGCGAACTTGAATACTTCCGGTCCATTCATTTGTACAAAATTTTCTCTATTGTTTATTGTTTCTACTGTGTTAGGTTTTTTTGAACCTCCAGCCGGAATACTAAGTATATGGTCATCTTCCCCTTCAGCTCCTATATAAGATGAGAGTATTCCATATCCTTCTTCCACTTCTGATACAACCATAGCTGCCGCTCCATCTCCAAACAACACACAAGTACCTCTATCTTGCATATTAGTGACCTTTGACAGTACTTCTCCACCTATTACTAATATTTTATCATAAGTTCCACTTTGTATAAGTCCCTTGGCAACAGTTAGAGAATACACTAATCCTGAACATCCGGCACTTATATCGAAAGCAGGAATTTCTTTTACCCCAAGTTTTTTTTGTACTATACATGAAGCACTTTGAGCCAAATAATCCGGAGTAACAGTAGAAACTATTATTAAATTGATATCATCTATTTTCAAATTGGCATTTTCCAATGCTTTTTTAGCGGCTTCAGTACACAAATCTGAAGTGGCCTTATCTTCTGCTATATAGTGCCTTTCTTCTATCCCTGTCATTGTTTTTATCCATTCATCAGATGTGTCGACTATTTTTTCGAAATCAGCATTTGTCATTATCTTTTCTGGCACATAATAACCAATCCCAATTATTCCTACGCTTTTCAATTTCATTCTTCCTCCTGAGATACTTTGTCATTTTTTTCTATATCAATTGCTTTCCTCAATTCTTCTATAAATTTCATTTCAGCAAATTTATGTGCGACCTTTATAGCATTCTTTATTCCATTAAAATCAGAATTTCCATGAGCTTTTATTGATAATCCATTTAATCCCAAGAACATCGCCCCACCATATTCAGATGAATCAACTTTTGCTTTTAATTTTCTAAATATCGGCATAAGTAAAAATGCGCCTATTTTACCCAAAATACTATTTTTTATTTCTTCCATCAAGAGACCGCTTATAAATTTTGCGATGCCCTCTGAAGTTTTCAATACCATATTTCCAGTGAATCCATCAGTGACTATTACATCCATTTCACCATTAAAAAATTCCGAACTCTCAATATTTCCATGAAAATTAATTTTTTTATTTTCAATCAATAAATCATAAGTTTCTCTAGTCAATTCATTGCCTTTTCCCTTTTCCGAACCAATATTTAAAAGTCCGACTTTAGGGTTTTTTATTCCAAATAAAATTTCCATGTATTTGGATCCCATAATAGCAAATTGATTCAAAAATTCAGCCTTACAATCGGCTGTGGCTCCGACATCCAAAACAACCATATGTCCCATCTTTTTATGAGGAAACGTAGCTGCTATCGCCGGTCTTAATACACCCTTTATTCTTTTTAACTTCAACTGGCTGGCTGTAATCAGAGCTCCAGTATTTCCTGCTGATACGCAAGCATCCACAACTCCTTCTTTTACCAACCCCAATGCCATATTCATAGATGAATCTTTCTTGACCTTAACAGCATTTATAGGCTCATCATCCATGCTTATTACTTCCCTTGCATCAACTATCTCTATTCTGCCTCGTTCATAGGCATATTTTGAAAGTTCTGCTTCTATCATTTCTTTTTTACCAACTAATACAATCTTTAAATCAGAAATGATTTCTAGAGACCTAATAGCTCCTTTTATCGGTTCAAAGGGTGCCGTGTCTCCTCCCATGGCATCTAATGCTATTTTCATTGTATCCTCCCTGATAAATTCCGGTAAATATAATTATTTTACTAATATTTTTGAATATTATTGTATTTATAATATTTTTCCAACGATACTACATGTTAAAAGAGGCAAGACTTATGTCTTGTCTCCCCTAATAATCATAAGTTATTCTGCTTGTCCTTTTAAAACTTCCCTACCGTTATAATCTCCGCAAGACAAACATACTCTATGTGATCTCTTAGGTGCTCCACATTTTTCACATACAGATATGCTAGTTGCACTTATAGCATGATGAGATCTTCTCATATTTTTTTTAGCTTTAGAAGTTTTCTTCTTAGGTACTGCCATTTTCGTCCCTCCTACATTCCATTTCCTTTGATATTATCTATAACTATTTATAACAAAAACTAATTTAAATAATTTTAAATGTCACCATGATATTTTACTTATTTTTTTGCATATTGTCAAGGATAATTTATTTCTTTGTTCCATATTTTTTAGTTATGAATTCAAAGGCAATAAATGACCATGATTCATTTAATAATTATACACTATACATTAAATAAAAATTCCATCAGATTCCCATCTTTTACTATATACTCTTTTCCTTCTAATCTCAATAATCCTGCTTCTTGAGCGCCTTTCCAACCTTTATATTTTATAAAATCATCATAATCTACTACCTTAGCTCTTATAAATCCTTTCTCAAAATCACTATGTATTTCTCCCGCAGCTCTGGGAGCTGTATCTCCTATTTTTATTGTCCAAGCTCTCACTTCTTTTGGCCCGGCAGTAAAATAACTTTGAAGTCCCAAAAGTTTAAATCCTGATTTTATCAATCTATTCAATCCGGCTTCTTTTACTCCCAAACTTTCTAAGTACTCTTTTTTCTCTACATCATCTTCTATTTCTTGTAATTCTTCCTCTACTTTTGCAGATATCAATATCACGTCTGCGTCAATAATCGTGGCATATTCCTTTATTTTATCTACATAGCTATTTCCTGTCGCCAAGTCTTCTTCTGATACATTAGCGGCGAAAATAATCGGTTTTACAGTAAGAAATTGATACGTTTTGATTAAAGATAATTCATTATCATTAAATTCTAATGTTTTTAATAATTTAAACTCTTCCAAATGTTTTTTACATTTTTCCAAAACAGGCATAAGTTCCATAGATTCTTTATTTTTATTGGCAGCTAGTTTTTTATGTTTATCAATTGCTTTTTCAATTGTTTCCAGATCCGCAAAAACAAGTTCTGTATTTATCGTTTCGATATCTCTCAAAGGATCCACCGTTTCATTTACATGGATTATGTTATCGTCATCGAAACATCTCACTACCTGGCAAATAGCAGCTGTAGAGCGAATATTGGATAAAAATTTATTTCCTAGTCCTTCTCCTTTAGAAGCTCCTTTTACAAGTCCTGCAATATCTACAAATTCTATTGTTGCATATATCGTTTTTTGTGGATTTACAATTTTTGATATTATATCCAATCTCTCATCAGGTACTGTGACCATCCCTATATTTGGTTCTATCGTACAAAAAGGATAATTGGCAGCTTCTGCTGCACCAGCTTTTGTTATGGCATTAAATAAAGTAGATTTCCCAACATTTGGTAATCCCACTATTCCTATACCTATCATTTTACAATTCCCTCCTAAAAGATTATTATATAAAATTTTAGCACATATATTTGTAATTGGCAAATAAATATAGAAATTTCATAATAAATTTTTTTATAAATTAAAAAAACTGTTTCCGGATGATAATCCAATCATCCAGAAACAATTTTTATTTTTTGATAATATTAATAATGAGTTTTAACGGAACAAAGATCCACTAACAATTAATTTTTGCATTTCATTAGTTCCTTCATATATTTGAGTTATTTTAGCGTCTCTCATCATTCTTTCTACATGGTAATCCTTCATATATCCATTTCCACCTAAGAATTGAACAGCTTCAGTAGTTACATGCATTGCAGCGTTTGTAGCAGCAAATTTTGCTCTAGCAGCAGAATCTCCATAAGGTCTGCCAGTTGCTTTATCAAGAGCAGCTTTGTAAACTAAATATTTTGCTTGTTCTATTTCGATAGATAATTCTGCCATTTTCCATGCGATATATTGATTCTTGAATAGAGGTTTTCCGAATTGTTCTCTTATTTTTAAATATTCAACAGTTTTTTCGTATGCGCCTTCAGCTATTCCTAAACCTTGAGCAGCAACTCCTATTCTTCCTCCGTCTAAAGCTTTCATAGCAACTTTAAATCCTTCTTTTTCTTTTCCACCAAGAAGATTAGCTACAGGAACTTTTGCGTTTTCGAATATTAATTCAGATACTAGAGCTGTACGAATTCCCATCTTTTTTTCTACTTTTCCAATAGTGAATCCAGGAGTCTTATCTCTTTCAACATAAAGAGCAGATAATCCTTTTGATCCAATTCCTAGTTCAGTCAATGCGAATATAACATAACTATTTGCCAAAGGTCCATTAGTATTAAATACTTTCATACCATTTAATATGTAATTATCTCCGTCTTTTTCAGCTTTAAGAGTACATCCACCTGCGTCAGAACCTGCATTTGCTTCTGTCAATCCGAATGCTCCCCAAGTTTCTCCAGTCAATACTGGTGTTAACCAAGCTTTCTTTTGTTCAGGAGAAGCACCACTATCTATAGAACCTCCAAACAATGATGTAGATACAGAGTAAGAAATTCCAAGAGCAGCGTCGACTTTAGATATTTCTTCTACAGCTATAGCATATTCAAGATAAGTCTTTCCTTGTCCACCAAATTCTACTGGATAAGGTAATCCTATTAATCCAAGTTTTGCCATTTCTTTATAAAGTTCTTCTGGATAACCGCCTTCTTCACCTTTTTCGTCTCTTGCGATTATACCTGGTTCCAATTTTTCTTTCGCAAACTTCCTAACAGTTGCTTGTAACGCCAATTGTTCTTCGCTTAAATAAAAATCCATATTTTTTTTCCTCCTTCAAATTATTAATATTCAAAAACTGCTATATTTTAATTATCATCATAAACTATTAGATAATTATAATTAATTTAACTTTGTATATAATTTTTTACATCATTCCTGTAGAAGCAAGTGGTATAAATACCGCAAGAGCTATAAATGGTATTATAATTTGCGTTACCATAATATCATAGTATGCCTCTTTATGAGTCATTTTACAAATTCCCAACAAAGTAATTTGAGCACCTTGATGTGGTAATGTATCCAATGTACCTGCTGCGATTGCTCCGATTCTATGTACATATTCCAATTTAATACCTAATTCTAAGAACTTACTAGTCAAAGCATTAAATGCAACTGCCATTCCACCAGAAGCGGATCCACAAGCACCAGCAGAAACAGCAACAGTTATCATTACGAATACCATTGGAGATACTGACATTTTTTCTAATCCACCAACTAGATCTTTAAATCCTTGTGTATTTTGTGCAATAGTACCAAATCCAACAACAATACCAGTATTCAATATAGCAACACCTGAATCTGCAGCTCCTTTATTAAATACCTTTAACCATCCCTTTACTCCATTTCCTATACGTTTATACATTAATGCAACTGCAACAACTACTCCTAGCATAACAGCAGCTTCAACTTTTTGACTGAATATACTGAATCCTGGAACATTTCTTGGTCCATTAAATGATCCCAATATTAATATGATTGGTATAAAAGAAATCACTGGAGAAGGTAAATCTTTTCCTTTAGTACTTACTGCCATTTCTTCTGCAGTCAATTGATTTGTTAAAGTCTTATCTTCAAACAATAAGCCTCTTTTAGTGAATTTTCTTGCTCTGTATTCTAGGAATACAAATATCAATAAAAATTCTACTACAGTTGTTATAAAAGATGATATTGGCGCAGCTTCTGCTGGAGTTCCCAATGATTTCATCGCAATTACATTTTGAATAGATGGAGACCATGGAGCAGTCATTGACCAAGTCCATGTTCCGGCAGATATTGCAGCCGGTAAAAGTCTTCTAGATAAATTAGCTCTTTTAAACATTTCTAGTGCGATTGGGTATATAACGAAGAATACAACGAATCCGCTAACCCCACCAAATGTTAATACACCAGTGATACACATAATGATAGGAGCTACATATTTATCTTTTGTAAGTCCACTCATAAAAATAGCTATTGATTCAGCAGCACCTGTAAATTGATAAACAGCACCAAATAATGCTCCAACAAAGAATACTAAGAAATAATTTTTAACATAAGCAGATGCTCCTTTCATGAAGAGCAATTGCAAACCACTCAATATTCCTGGTTTTGCTGATGCGCTTTCAGCTAATATTGCAGCCGGTATATTAGCATCACTTAATAAAAATGCACATACCAAAACAAATATACTTACAATCGGTGCTAACAATAATGCGCTTAATTGTTTAAAAGCTAATACACCGAATAATACTAATGCTAAAAATAATACTAAAATGCCCATTGAAACCTATCCTCCTTAAAATAAATGTCAATCAAGGTTTTTTGTCGAACAAATTGACATCCTCTATAATGTAGTTTTTTATTTTTTTAATCCCATCAATTCATCTTTAAAAATTCGTTCATCCATCAATTTAGGTTTCCCATCAACTTTTGGAGCAAATCCCATAAGATCAATAATTTGTGTTTGTACATCTATTCCAGGAGCAACTTCTGTTAAATATACCCCATCTTCTCTTAATTCAAACACAGCACGCTCAGTGATATATAATACTGGTTGTTTTATTTTTTTTGCATACTCCCCACTAAATGTTATATGCTCTACAGCTTTTAAGAATTTCTTTTCTTTTCCTTCTTGTAAAATTTCTAATTTTCCATCACTTATTTTAGTTTTTAATCCGCCTGCTGTAAAAGTTCCGCAGAAAAATGTCCTTTTAGCATTTTGAGTGATATTGATAAATCCACCGCATCCTGCTATTCTTGGACCAAATTTACTTACATTTACATTTCCTGTTTCATCAGCTTCAGCCAGACCTAAAAATGCATAATCAATTCCGCCACCATCATAGAAATCAAATTGATAGCCTTGATCCAACATACATTCAGGGTTCATAGCGGCTCCAAATTTACTTCCTCCAAGAGGTACTCCACCTATTGGACCTGCTTCCACAGTAAGCGTCATGTAGTCTCCTATTCCCTCTTCACTAGCAACCATAGATATAAATTCTGGTGCTCCTATTCCTAGGTTGACTACAGAATTTTCTTGAAGCTCCATTGCTCCTCTTCTTCCAATGACTTTTTTTACATCAAGAGGAACAGGTGCCAAACTTCCTAGAGGACTTCTTACATGTCCACTATAAGATGGATCATCTTCTGTCATGCCTAAGCATTGAGGTTGGTCTTCAGGAGATACAACAACGATTGCATCTACATATATTCCAGGTATTTTTACTAATTTTGGATCTAAAGAGCCGTTAGCTACGACTTTCTTTACTTGTACGATTACTTTTCCACCGCTGTTTTTTGCAGCTTGTGCAAAAGATGTAGAGTCAAGAGGTGTAACCTCGTCTTCTAAAGTAACATTTCCTGATTCATCAGCATAAGTACCTCTTAGGAAACTTACATTGATTGGAAATGCTTTATATAATAATCTATCTTCACCTAATAAATTTACACGAACAACTAGGTCTTCTTTTGTTATTTTATTTAACTTTCCTCCACCATTAATAGGATCCACATATGTGTTCATCCCTACGTGAGTAAGAGTTCCCAATTTGTGAGCAGCTATATCTCTTGACAATTGAGACAATGTACCTTGAGGGAAATTGTAACCTTCAATTTTATCTTCAAGAACTAATTTTCCTAGTTCAGGAATTAGATTCCAGTGTCCTCCTATTACTCTTTTAACCAAACCTTCTGTAGCAAGACGATCTACAGCAGTTCCTTGCCTGTTTCCTTGTCCTGCAGCAAAGAATATAGTTAAATCCTTTGGAGCTTTAGTTTCATCATATCTTTTTCTCAAAGCTTTGAGCAAACCTTCTGCTATTACGCTTCCGACAAATCCCGTAACAGCAAGCACGTCTGCATCTTTTACAAACTTCACTGCTTCTTCAGCAGTTAGTACAGGTACTTTTCTCATATTAACTTCACTCCTGCTTAAAATATTTTATTATTTCAAAATAACCTTTTTAAAATTAAAAATCTGTTAATTTTGCAGGTCTCTTTTCTAAGAATGCTCCCATTCCTTCTTTTTTGTCATCTGTAGAGAATAGAAGAGAGAATGCTTCTAATTCATATTTGCTACCAGAAGCTAGATCTACATCTAGACCAGTATTTACGCAATTCTTTGCCAAAGTTACTGCATAGCTTCCTTTAGATATTATTTTCTTAGCTGTTGCTTTAGCTGTGCTTATTAAGTCAGCTAGAGGGACAACTTTGTTTACAAGACCAATTCTATAAGCTTCTTCAGCATTTATAAGATCAGCTGTGTATATTAATTCTTTTGCTCTTCCTTTACCTATTAAACGAGGAAGTCTTTGAGTTCCACCCCAACCTGGAATTACGCCAAGATTTACTTCTGGTTGACCAAATTTAGCGTTTTCAGATGCATAACGGAAATCAGCTGACATAGCAAATTCGCAGCCTCCACCTAGTGCAAATCCATTTACTGCTGCTATAACTACTTGTGGAATGTTTTCCAATTTTGTAAATACATAATGAGCATATGCTGCCATTACTTTCCCTTGTACTGGAGTAGCGCTTACCATTTCTGATATATCTGCACCAGCAACAAAACTCTTTTCTCCAGAACCAGTTACAATAACTACTTTAATGTCTTTTCTTGTTTCGATTTCTTCAACGATTTCTTTTAGTTCTTTCAACGTAGCACTATTCAATGCATTTAGTGCCTTTGGCCTATTGATAGTCACCAAAGCAATTTCATCCTCAACACTCACCAATACGTTTTCAAACTTTTTTTCTTCTACCATGTCTTATCCTCCTTAAAATTTATAAATTGATATTACCAAATGTAATATTTTCAGCTTTTTTTTAATATTCCACACGATAAAATTATATATTAATTTTTAATAATATAATAATCCACCATTAAGTATATAAAAAAATTGCCTTATGAATAATAATTACCACATTTATATCTTCTTGTCAATAGATTGTATTTTTTAATTTTGAGGAAATGTACCATTCCTAAAATAAATGTTGTGTATCCATTTAAACAATTCCATAAATTCACGCTATTTTATATACTACATTATCTACTTTTACTGTATTAATCAGCGCTTCAATAAAAATTTACATCAAATCTTAAAAACAAATATTTTGTAAAACGGCAATATTTGAACTATTCAATATTTATTTACTACTTTCATATAATTTTTTTAATTCAAAATAAATTTTTTATAATATATTGACATTCAAATGAAAAGATTATATATATTATTATAATCTTAAATATTTTTAAATATTCTTAAATATTCTTAAGATTAATTCAAAGGAGGAGGAGACTTTTATGACTTTATTAGATGAAAATAGTTTGAATATGAGTGGGTATAGTATCAAAGAAATTTATATCGGTATGAAAAAAAGTGTTAGCAAAACTTTAACTGAAAATGATGTATACACTTATGCAGGATTAATAGGAGATATCAACCCCGTCCATGTGAATGCGGAATATGCGAAAACTACACGTTTTGGAGAAAGAATTGTACATGGTATGTTAACAGCCTCTTTCTTCTCTACTCTAGTCGGGATGCTTATCCCTGGAGCAGATGCTATCTATCTTGCTCAGACATGTAAGTTTTTATTACCAGTAAAATTTGGTGATACTATCACTGCAACCGGTGAGGTAACTAAAGTCATTCCGGAAAAAAGAATTGCTTATATGAGAACCACTGTTGTAAATCAAAGGGGAGAATTGGTCATAGATGGTGAAGCTACTGTAATGGCTACAAAACCTATTGATTAAAGTCATTGCAATGCAGTATATCAAAAATAAAAAACAGGGAATAATTTTATCTCTGTTTTTTTTTATTTTATTAAATTTAAATTTTATTTTATGCACATTATGCAAGTTTAATACTAAAAAAAATTCTTCCCGCTTGTTCTGGAGATAAATCCAAGGTCAAAACTAATTTATCTATAACGATAGATGTGGGCTGTCTCTTTCCATTTAAAACGTCACTTAAAACAGATATATGTATTTTAGAGATTTCTGCTAATTTCTGTAAAGTTAACAAATCTTTTTCAATTAACACTTTTTTTAATTCTTTAATATCTGTTCTATATTCAGTACCCATAACCTCACCGCCATAATTATTTCAAATACTTGCATTTTATGAAAGTATATCAAATTTAGATAACCATGTCAATTATTTTTTGTAATATGTACATATTTTACTTAAATAATTTTATTTATTGCATTTTATGCAATTATGTGGTATATAGATAGAAAAGAAAAATTATATAGGGAGATTATAAAATGGCATTGTTACACGAAAATATAAAATATATTAGATTAAAACGGGGTTATACATTAGCATATATGGCCGATAATATAGGAATAACAGAAGCTACAATGCAGAGAATCGAAAGCGGATATATTAAAAATGTAAAATATGAATATATCGTAGAAATTGCTAGAATTTGTAATGTAACTCCTCAATTTCTTTTTGGATGGGAACTGGAAGAAAAAAGTCTTAAAAAAGTAGATATTGAAAAATTTGACCCTTCTGATATATTATTGCTTGATAATCTAAATAATAATGAGTTTATAATAGGAGAAGAAAATGCTGACTATCTCAATAACGAAAATAACGATAATAAGGCTGAATATGCTTTTAAAGCTAAAGATAATAGCATGATTGGTGCCAGAATAGAAAAAGGTGATATCGTATTTATCAAAAAACAAGATTCATTAAATAATGGGGATATTGCATTACTTATTATAGAAAATGAGATTACTTTAAAAAGAATATTTTATGAAAAAGATAAAATTATTCTCACATCCGAAAATCCGAATTATAACCCAATAATTTTTGAAAAAAATCAATCAATAAATCTTAAAATTATAGGGAAAATTATTTCAGTATTGCATAAATTTTGATATGCAAAATGACAAGGGGTCACGACCCCTTGCAATACCGCCAATAAACAAGGAACCTTTATCCCTTGCAATACTAGAATAGCTCAATTTACCGGCTTCGTATGATATACATTTTTACTTATTTTTTTCCACCGAGTAATGTTCCCAAGACTCCCCTCAAAATCTTTGTAGTGATTGCCCGTGTGGCTGTCGAAGCCGCAGTTTTTGTAGCACTTTGTAATACTTTCTCGAAAGGGCTTTTATTTAATCTTCTTTCCTTTTCGATTCTGGCCGCCTCTTTAGCTGCCTCTCTTTCTCTTTTTATGTTTTCTTTCTCTTCTTCTTTTATTCTTTTTTCCTCATCCTTTATTCTTTTTTCCTCTTCTTTTTTTATTTTTTCTTCGTTTTTTTGATCTTCTTCACTCTCAAATTTTTTAGTCAATATTTCATAAGCAGATTCTCTATCAATCATAGTATCATACTTTGATCCCATTGGGCTCCTAAATATGACTTCTTTTCTATCAAAATCATCTATCGTTCCCATTTGACTTTGAGGTGGTAAAACGAATGCTCTTTGGACTATATTAGGTTTCCCGGTCTCATCCAAAAACGAAATCAATGCTTCTCCTATTCCCATTTCTGAGATAACTTTTTCTGTAGAGAATGCAGGGTTTGGTCTAAATGAATCAGAAGCCACTCTTACCGCTCTTTGTTCAGCTGGAGTATAAGCACGTAATGCATGTTGTATTTTATTTCCAAGTTGTGCCAGCACACCATCAGGAATATCGGCAGGATTTTGTGTAATAAAATATACCCCAACACCTTTTGATCGTACCAATTTTACGATTTGTTCCACTTTTTCCAATAGTGCCTTCGTAATATTATTAAATAATAAATGAGCTTCATCAAAGAAAAAGGCTAATTTAGGTTTTTCTACATCTCCGACCTCTGGCAGTTTTTCATATAATTCTGTAAGCATCCACAACAAAAATGTAGAATACAATCTAGGACTATTTACCAATTTTTCTGAATCCAAAATATTTATAATTCCACGACCCTTTTCATCACACCTTATCCAGTCATAAATATTTAGAGAAGGTTCTCCAAAGAATAAATTTCCACCACTATCTTCCAAAGTTAGAATAGCTCTGGCTATTGTTCCTATTGTTTGTTTACTTATATTCCCATATTTTATGGTATATTTGCTACTATTATCACTCACATATTGTAGCATTGCTCTCAAATCTTTTATATCTAAAAGTAACCATCCATTTTCATCAGCAATTCTGAATACTATATACAAAACTCCTTCTTGCACATCATTTAAATCCAAAATTTTGGACAATAAAGTCGGCCCCATTTCACTGATTGTGGTTCTGACAGGATGTCCTTTTTTCCCATACAAATCCCAAAAACACGTAGCTTTTTTCTCATAAACAAAATTATCTATTCCAAATTTTTTTATTCTTTTTTGCATACTCTCGCTATCTATCCCGGGCAAACACATTCCAGCCAAATCTCCCTTCACATCCGCAAGAAATATTGGAATACCAAGGTCACTAAATGCTTCAGTAATTACTTTTAAGGTAATAGTTTTTCCAGTACCGGTAGCACCCGCTATCAAACCATGTCTATTTCCCATAGACGGTAACAAAAATATTTTTCCTTCTTCACTATTAGCAACCCAAATTTTATTTTCATACAACATACGAAAACCTCCATCTTTAACAAGAAAAATTATTAACATTTTTTAAATTAAATAAATCTTTATATATTATTCTTCTATAGTGGCGTATGATTACGCCATTGTGACCCTGTCATTTGACGTATCTATTTCCTCTATCAACACCTTCCCAGTCATTTCCACTGGTATTTTAATCCCAAGCATATAAAGCATAGTAGGCGCAATATCAGACAGTTTCCCATTTTCCACTTTAACATTTTTATACTTATCCGATACAAGTATAAAGGGTACTTTATTGGTCGTATGAGCAGTAAACGGTTCATATGTAATAGGGTCTTCCATTTTTTCTACATTTCCATGGTCAGCCGTGATAATTAATATCCCATATTTAGAAAGAATCAATCTGGATATTTCCCCAATACACTTATCTACATCCTTTATAGCAGCCACTGCTGCACTAAATACTCCTGTATGCCCTACCATGTCCGGATTGGCAAAATTTAATATTATTACATCATAAATATTTTTATTTACGGCATCTATAACTTCTTTTGTTACCTCATAAACTGACATTTCCGGTTTTAGGTCATAAGTCGCTACCTTGGGAGAATCTATGAGTTTTCTATCTTCTCCTTTATAGCTCATTTCTTTTCCCCCATTAAAGAAAAAAGTCACATGAGCATATTTTTCAGTCTCGGCCGTTCTGAGCTGTGTTAGTCCGGCACTTGAGACAACTTCTCCAAATGTATTCTTAATCTCATCATCCTTATAAATAATAGGAGCATCAATAGTCGCATCGTACTGTCTCATGCAATAATATTTAAGTTCTAAATATTCTCTCTCAAATTCTGTAAATTTTTTATCATTCAGCGCTCTGGTAATTTCTCTTGCTCTATCAGGTCTAAAATTAAAATTGATGAAAACATCACCTTTTTTTATTAGCCCATTCGAATCTGTTACCGTCGGCAACATAAATTCATCAGTTTTTTTATTTTTATAGCTTTGTTCTATTGCCTCTATAGCAGATTTAGCCTTGTTCCCTTGGCCTTTTACCATGGCATTATAAGCTATTTCTATCCTATTCCAGTTTTTATCCCTATCCATAGCATAGTATCTCCCGGACACAGTAGCAATCGCTCCTACACCGAGCTCTTTCATCTTATCTTCCAATTTCAGCAAATATCCCAATCCTGATTCTGGTGGTGTGTCTCTCCCATCAAGAAAAGCATGTACAAATACATTTTTTAGATTATATCTTTTGGCCATTTCCAATAATCCATAAATATGAATCATATGAGAATGTACTCCACCATCAGAAACTAATCCCCCTAAGTGCAAATTTTTATTATTTTTTTTTGCATATTCAAAAGCTTCTTTTAATATTGGAATTTCAAAAAATTTCTTTTCTTTTATATCCTTCGTAATTTTTACTAATGGTTGATATATTACCCGTCCCGCACCTATATTTAGATGTCCGACTTCTGAATTTCCCATTTGACCATCCGGAAGCCCTACAGATTCTCCAGATGCCTCCAATTCACTGTATGGATATTCATTTTGTAATCTATAGAAATTTTCCGGGTTTGCTTCTTTTATAGCGTTTTTTTCATTTTTATTTGGGTTTATACCCCATCCATCTAGTATCATCAACATTAAAGGTTTTTTCAATTATTTTTTCCTCCTATTCCCCTGCGAAAATTATTTTGGAAAAACTCTCTGCCTTTAGAGATGCTCCCCCTATTAATCCTCCGTCTATATCTTTTTGGGACAACAATTTTTCTGCATTCTCTGCATTCATAGACCCACCATATTGTATTGTCATTTTTTCGGATATTTCTTCTCCGAATATTTCCTTTAATACATCTCTTATAGCTCTATGTGTCTCCTGAGCAATCTCTGGGGTAGCAGTTTTACCTGTCCCTATGGCCCATATAGGTTCATAAGCAATTATTATCTTTTCTGCTTGTTCTTTTGTCAATCCCTCTAATCCCTCTATCAATTGGTTTCTGTTTATATCATTTGTTCTGCCGGCTTCTCTGTCTTCCAATCTTTCTCCTATACATAAAATAGGTATCATCCCGTGAGCCAATACAGCTTTTATTTTTTCGTTTATAAAACTATTACTTTCCATAAAATATTCTCTTCTCTCAGAATGTCCCAATATCACATATTTTACGCCTATTTCCTTTAGCATAATAGGAGAAATTTCTCCTGTAAATGCCCCTGCATCTTTCGGATACACATTCTCTGCAGCTATTGATATATTAGATTTTTCTACTATCTTCACAGCATCAGAAAGAGCTGTAAACGGTCCGCCTACTATTATTGTTACGTTTTTGATATTTTTTACGATTTCTTTTAATTCTATCAACATAGATATTGCTTCTTTGTTAGTCATGTTCATTTTCCAGTTTCCAGCGATTACTTTTTTTCTCATCAAAATCACCCTTATTTTATTTTTAATATATTTTATTTTTAATAAATAATTATAGTCTACTCTTTTATCATCTTTATAAATTTCATAAATTTTTGGAATCTATATTAAATTTAAAGAATCTATTAAATAAGTAAAGTTTTTCTATTTTCTTCATATATAACTTCATTAAAACATTTTTCAAAATTTTCATAAAATTTTATTAACATTTCTCCTATAGACGCTTCCATTTCTTCTATCAAATCAAAACAATCCTCTTCATGGTACAATTTTTCTATAACATCCAGTTTATTAGAGAATTCATCTACAAATTTTGAAAAATCTTCCTCTAAAAAACTAAAACTAAAATTATCATTTATAATAAGTAGAAGATTATAAAACCAATGTAAAAATGAGAGTAATTCAAAAAGGTCATCTTCGTCTATTTCTATAATCTCTTCATCATCTGTATCTTCAAAAAATTTATCTATGATATAAAAATAATTATCAATGTACTCTTTAGTATTGCACATTGCCTCCAAAATTATACCACCATAGGTTCTAGTTGTAATTTCTAAAGTTTTCAAATTTTCCAGCTTTATAACAGAATTATCCTTTAGAGATTCCCCATTTACATAAATTTCATTTAGAATTTTATTTTCTCTGTGCAATCTTTTAGTTATTTCAGAAATTGTTAACCCAAAAGTGGGAAATTTATCCTGTTCCATATCTATTTTAATATTATCTATGTATACTTCCATATCGACCTCCCATTTTTAAGTATAAAAATTTACTTGTTAACTTTTATTGTTTTTGATCTTATCAAATACTTTTGACATTGCTAAAGAGAATACTAATATATTACTAGGTTTAGAATTTTTTTTGAGTTCATTTATAATTTCTTTTATAGTCCTTCCTGTTGTAACTATATCATCTACAATTAATATATTTTTATTATCTATATTTATTTTACTTTTAAACGCATTTTCAATATTTTTTTTTCTATCCTCTTCATCTAAAAGCTCATACATATGCTTTGTATCCCGTGTTTTTTCGATTGAATAATACTTTATTTTTAATTTATCGAGCAATTCTTCTACTTGATTAAATCCACGTTCTCTATATCTTTTTTTACTAATAGGAACCGGTATTACTATATCAATATTTTTCTCTTTTATCAATTGGGAAATTGCAGTTTTAGTGAGCAATGCCAATTCTTCTGATAAATTCTTTCTATTTTCAAATTTAAATTGTGCAATTATATTTTTTATATCTTTTTCATAATAAAACAAATAATAATAATCCCCACTATTCTTTAATTGTGCTTTTTTTCTTAAAATATTAAAACAATTTTTACATATATATTTTCCTGTATCTTCCACTATTCTCCCGCAAACAGAACATTTTCTGGAAAATAAAAAATCTTTAATTTTTTGCAAGATTAACTTCTTCATTTTTATCCAATATTTTGGCATTATACATCTCTGTATATCCACAAATCAAGCATGTTTTCATATAGTACTTTCCAAGTTCTAATTTAAGTCCTGGATCTTTTTCAGGTATAATGCAGGTTTTTACCTGGTATTTGTCCGCGCCACATTTAAGGCATCTAAAATCCAATTTCATCACCCCATATTATATTTTTTATCCATTTGGTTTCATTATTTAAAAAACTAATGCAGTCAAATCTAAAGCTATAATTTTTTACATTAAATCTGAATAAATATTCCTCAGCCGTTCTATAAATTTTTCTAATTTTATTTTTATCAACTGATTCTATTCCTTCACCATATTCATTTGTTTTTCTATATTTGACTTCTACAAAAACCAATTCCGTTCTATCAAGGCAAATAATATCAATTTCACCTCTTTTGCATCTATAATTTGTATCAACTATTGAACAATTATTATCTTCTAAAAATTTTACAGCTCTTTCCTCATATATGCTTCCCATCTCACGTTTGTTCATACCCATCTCCCATTTTTCAGCAACAAATTCATTTTTATTTATTATTTTTTATTTATAAAATTTAAATACGTTCTTTTATACTAGTCCCATTTTATGTGAATAAATTATCATAATATAAATGTTTTAAAATAATCTTGGATTTTTATTTATTATATTATTTAAAAATGATTTTCTATGTATTTCACATGGTCCATTTGTAAGGATAGCTCTTATGTGTTCCTTTGTTCCATAGCCCATATGATTTTTAAATCCATAAATCGGATATTTATTATCTTCATTTTTCATTATCCTATCTCTTGTTACCTTGGCTATCACAGATGCTGCTGCTATTGATAAACTCATCCCATCTCCCTTGACTATAGCTTCTTGTAATCCTTCATATTTTCTTATGATGAAATTACCATCTACCAATACGAGGTATTCGGATATATCGTAATTGATTTTTTTTGATAATTCCTCCAATGCTCTTCTCATAGCCAAAAAAGTAGCATTCAGTATATTGATTTCATCTATTTCTTCCACAGTGGATATCCCGACTCCCACCTCAAAATGCGTATTTATAACATCAAATAATTTTTCTCTTTTTTTTCCTGTTAATTTTTTAGAATCATCTATTGATAAAAGTTCATCACTGTATAATTTTAGAAAAGCAGCAGAAGCTACGACAGGGCCGGCTAAAGGTCCACGTCCTGCCTCGTCAACCCCGATAATAGGCATATTTTTATCTTTATCATATAAATATAATTGGTTCTCGTTTACCACAATATTCACCCTTTTCATTTTTCTA
This sequence comes from Fusobacteriaceae bacterium, assembly GCA_031289425.1. GTDB lineage: Bacteria > Fusobacteriota > Fusobacteriia > Fusobacteriales > Fusobacteriaceae > JAISST01. The sequence continues at coordinate 18,653 of JAITPM010000062.1, read as the reverse complement.
TTGATAATTCATAATATTTTAAACACTTCAAAAAATCTTCTGGCAAGTTTCCATGTACATCCATTTTTTTCCCTGTCAATGGATAGAGAAATTCTAATCTATAAGAATGCAACATTTGTCTTTTAAATTTATTGTCGTCATTTCCATACAGACTATCTCCTACGATAGGGTGATTCAGATATTTCATATGAACCCTTATCTGATGAGTCCTTCCGGTTTCTATATTAACCATAACCAATGAGTGATTGTTTTTTTCATCTATAATAGTATAATTGGTAATAGCCTTCTTGCCATTTTCATTAACAACAGCCATTCTTTTTCTATTTTTGTGGTCTCTCCCGATTAAAGTTTCGATTTTTTGGGATTTTTCCTTAAATATCCCCTTTGTAATAGCTAAATACGTTTTTTTTACCGTTTTATTTTTGAACATTCCCGATAATGCTACATGTGCAGTATCATTTTTAGCCACAATTATCAGCCCACTTGTATCTTTATCGAGCCTATGTACAATCCCGGGGCGCACTATCCCATTTATTCCAGATAAATCCTTTATATGATAAAGAAGACCATTCACTAAAGTTCCATTATGATTCCCATATGCAGGATGTACTACAACTCCGGCATTTTTATTTATAATAACAATATCCTTATCCTCGTAAACTTTTTCTAATGGAATGTTTTCAGGTAGCAAATCAAGTTTTTCATCACAGGGAATATTTATAGTTATTTTTTCTTTCCCTTTTATTTTTATTCCACATTTAGTCGCAGCTTTTTCTTCTATAAATATATTTCCATTATTTATCAAATTTTGAATATAGGATCGTGTGACACCTTCCATATTTTCATTTAAAAAAATATCTAGCCTTTTATCTTTATCCTCGGCAAAAGTTTCTATATGAATAATTTCCTTTATTTCACTCATTATTTCTCCAAATTTTCAAAAACTTTTTTAAAGCTATAAATCATTTTAATAATTATAACATTTTATAGATTAAGAGTAAATATATAAATATTATATGAAAAATCCCATGTGTCATGGGACTTCCATATTTTAAAATTTATTACTATTATTTTGAATCAATGATTATATTTTACCACACATAAAGAGGGAATTTATTACAAAGTTTTTTTACTCTTTCTTTTATTTCAGTTAATTTATCGTCATTATTCACATTATCCAAAACTTCTAATATAAAGCTGCCTATTATTTTCATTTCTTCTTCTTTCATTCCACGAGTCGTAACAGCCGGCGTCCCTATCCTTATTCCGCTTGTAACAGCTGGTTTTTCAGTATCAAAAGGAATACCATTTTTATTTACTGTGATTCCTGCTTTGTCAAGAGCTACTTCTGCTATTTTCCCATTTATTCCCTTGCCTGCCTTTACATCTACCAGCATCATATGATTATCTGTGCCCCCACTGACTATTCTGAGACCACCTTTGATTAATGTATCTGCCAAAGCTTTTGCATTTTCGACTACTTGTTTTCCATATTCTTTAAATTCAGGCTCCAAATCTAATTTAAATGAGACCGCTTTAGCTGCAATAATATGCATCAAAGGTCCACCTTGTATTCCTGGGAAAATTATTTTATCAATTTTTGAAGCAATTTCTTCATCGTTAGTCATTATCATCCCGCCACGTGGCCCTCTTATCGTTTTATGAGTCGTTGTTGTAACCACATGTGCGTATGGAACTGGGCTTGGATGTACTCCAGCCGCTACAAGTCCTGCAATATGTGCGATATCAACCATTAAATATGCTCCGACTTTATCTGCTATTTCTCTAAATCTTTTGAAATCAAAAAGTCTAGAATAAGCGCTAGCTCCCGCAATTATCATTTTAGGTTTTACTTCCAGTGCTATTCTTTCTACTTCATCATAATCAATAAGTTCTGTATCTTTATTAACTCCATAAGAATATATCTCGTATTCTTTTCCTGAAAAATTTACATTCTTTCCATGTGTTAAATGCCCACCATGATCCAATTTCATTCCTAAAACTCTATCGCCTACTTTTATTAGAGCCTTATAAACTCCCATATTTGCTTGGGAACCTGAATGAGGTTGCACGTTTATATATTTTACATCAAATAATTTTTTTGCTCTCTCTATAGCCAATTTTTCGACTATATCGACACAAGCACATCCTCCATAATATCTTTTATCTGGATATCCTTCGGCATATTTGTTAGTCATAACGCTTCCTGCAGCCTCAAGAACAGATTTCGGAACAAAATTCTCAGAAGCTATAAGTTCTATCCCCTCATTTTGTCGGGCTTCTTCAGCCTGTATCGCTTCGTAAACTTCGATGTCATCTTTTTTTAAATTTTCTAATATCATTTGTAATACCCCCTAACAATTCTTTAAGATAATTATAACATATTCTAATCTCAAATAAATATGATTTTTTAATATTTTTATAATAAGGGTTAAATAAAAAATAAATCTCTCTTTTGTTATTCATAAATAAGGGCGGGTTTCGAACCCGCCCTTACAACTATGATTTTAGTTATATAATTTTATAGTGATAACTTTATATTAATAATTTCTAACTAAAAGTTTAAAATAATCTCTTGGATGAGTACATACTGGGCAAACTTCTGGTGCTTTTTCTCCAAAATGAATATGTCCACAATTTGAACAAGTCCAATAAACTTTTTCATCTCTCTTAAATACTTTTCCTTCTTGTATATTGCTAGCTAATTTTTTATATCTTTCCTCATGTTCTTTTTCAATCTTACCTACAGAAGAGAATAATAAAGATATATGATCGAATCCTTCTTCTTTAGCATCTGTTGCCATACGTGCATACATGTCTGTCCATTCATAGTTTTCTCCGGCAGCTGCATCTACTAGATTTTCAGGTGTACCAGGAATTTCTCCGCCCTTTAATAATTTGAACCAAAGTTCTGCATGTTCTTTTTCATTTCCGGCAGTTTCCTCAAAAATTTGAGATATTTGTACATATCCATCTTTTTTTGCTTTTGATGCATAATATGTATATTTATTTCTTGCCATTGATTCACCAGCGAATGCTTCTTCTAAATTCTTTTCAGTTTTTGTTCCTTTTAATGATTTCATAATTTTAACCTCCTAAATATTTTAAATTTAAATTAAATAAATGTGCAAGCATGTTTTATTTTGTAGTCTAAATTTTGTAATTCATTTTTGTACTTGTTACAAAAATAATATCATGACAATTTTTAAAAGTCAAGAATTTTTTATTTTTTTTTGTAATTTTTTATAGTTTTGTTATATAATAGTTAATATATAATTATTTCATAGCTTGGAATTATATTAATTGAATCTGTTGTTTTATTTATTTTAATTTAATAGTTTATTTTATCGTAAAGGAGATACAATAATTATGAAAAAAATTGGTGTTTTTTTTGGAAGCACTTCCGGTAAAAGCGGTGCTATCGCGGAAGAAATTGAATTTTATTTAAAAAAAGAGGATGTAAGCATTCACAATGTAGCAGACGGATTGGATAACATAAAAAGTTATAATAATCTAATTTTTATATCACCAACCTATGGCGTCGGTGAATTACAAAAAGATTGGGAAAGCCATATTGATACATTAAAAAATATTGATATGTCCGGAAAAATAATAGGATTAATTGGACTTGGCAATCAATACGCCTTTGGCGAATCTTATGTTGGGGCAATTAAAATTTTATATGATATTATCATTAAAAATAATGGTAAAGTAATAGGTTTCACTCCATCTGAGGGTTATTTGTACAAAGAAAGTGAAGCTGTTATTGATGGTAAATTTGTGGGATTGGCTCTGGATGAAGAAAATCAAAGGAACCAAACTCCCGATAGGATAAAAAATTGGATTGTAGAAATTATCTCTCTATTTAATTAAACAAAGGCGGTTAAATTGAATTATTCAAATAATAAAATAAAGAATAAATTATTTTCTAGTTTTGCTATTAAAATCTTAGCAATAATTTTTATGATAATAGATCATATCACTGAATCTACTTTTTTATTATGGTTTCCTTACCTGTACAGGTCAAAATTTACTTTCACTCAAATAGTTACTTTAAGAATTATTTTGCGGGGAATAGGGAGATTTTCATTTCCTCTATTCACATTTTTAATTGTGGAAGGTTTTATTCATACCAAAAATGTAAAAAAATATGCCGCAACTTTATTCTTATTTAGCTTTATATCTGAAATCCCGTTTGACATGGCTATATTTAAGCAATTTTTTTACTGGGGTTATCAAAATGTATTTTTTACATTGTTTTTAGGTTTATTGTCTTTAGTATTTATTAAAAAATTTGAGAAAGATTTAAAAATGCAAGTAATCACTTCTTTCACGTTTTTACTTATAGCGCATCTATTGAAAACAGATTACGGTTTTCCAGGTGTTTTAATGATAATAGTCCTATATATTTTTAGAGAAAGGAATGTTTTGAAATTTTTTTCTTTTCTGTTTGTAATACTCTGTATTTATCTGCCAAATGATTTGGAATATATTTATTCAAGAATTGCAATAAATATGCCAATAGATAGATATGTCGATCTTTTTACTGACCTGTTTTTTGTTTTAATGACTTGTTTATCATATATTATTATGAATAACTACAATGGAAAGCATGGTTCCTATATAAACAAATATATTTTCTATGTATTTTATCCATTGCATTTATTTATTATTGGGTTATTTATTATTTATTTCGTATAAAATAATTTATAAAAAGCCTCTATTTACTTAGAGGCTTTATTGTTTGTTTTCTTTTTTATTGTTTCTTTTATTTCCATATATGAAAGATCCTATTATAGTAGATAAAGTCCCTCCAAGTACGGCTGTTCCCTCTTTTGTTTTACCATTATAAAAAAGAACGATGCTTCCACATATTCCAATGAGAGCTAAGATAAAAGCAAAACATAACCCAATAAAATAATAGCGGTTATTATGGCGTTGCTCTCTATTAATAACATCAGCTTGTAAACGCTGATTATTTTCTGCCATAGACATGAGCCGATCTGCCGATCCCGGAATTATATCTTCATACATTTTTAGTATACCCGGATGAGGTAATGGCCCACTAAAGCTCTCTTGTCTTTCCACAGAAGTCATGATTAAGTTTTCTTTATTTTCGGACTTTCTCTATCCTTTTGTTTTTTGAGCTTGCTCATAACTGTCTATAGCCCCCTGTAGATACTCTCCTACTTTTTTCCAAGAACTTTCTATTGTATCTACTCTATTATCTGGCAATCCATTTATAAACATGTTCCCAAACGCACACAATCCACCCATACCAATAACTATCTTCTTCAATTTTTCCATTGTACCCCTCCCCTTTTTCAAATTTTTTGTCTAATTATATTATAACACCAAAAACAAATTCTTTCAATAGTTGTTCGCAGAAATAATCTTCTTAAATTCTATACTCTGTAGATTGATATGTCAAGATATAATTTATTATTAGCATAATTATATTTTTATGATTACAAAACATTATGCAATTAGGAACCTCCATATAAATTTTATATCTAAAATATAAAAACAAATAAAATAATTTTATTACCATATATATTTTTAAGCATTTATAACATTTGTTTATAAATGCTTTTTTTATTAGCACTATCAGATAAAAATTAAAATAAAAAAACCTTGCAAATTTTCAAAAAATATGTTATATATATTTATATATAGGAGGTGACTTATGAATTTTCTAACTTTTTTAAAAAATAAAAGAGAACAATTAGGTTACACGCAAAATAAATTTGCCAAAGAAATTGGAATAACTCAACCGTATTACAATAATATCGAAAGAGGTGAAGTAAAAAATCCACCTAGTGAAGAAGTTTTAGATAAAATGGTTATTACACTTAAGCTAGATACAATATCAGCTGAGGAATTCAAATATTTAGCAGCTGTAGAAAGAACCCCAAATATCGTACTAAAGAAAATAGACATGCTTAATAAGAAAATAAAAGTACTTGAAAATGCTCTAAAAGAAAAAAATCTTTCAAAATTTTCAGAAACTGGACATCTTGAACACCTTATTCCTGTTTTCCCTAGGATAAGTGCCGGATTGGGAGCCTTGGCAGAAGAAGAACCAACAGAATATATATCAATTCCCGGCATGAAAAACATAGAAAATTTATTTGCTGTCAGAGTAAATGGAGATTCCATGGAACCAACCATCAAAAATTCTTCCCTGATTCTTTGCAGACAATGTCAAGAAATAAATAATGACGAAATAGGTGCATTTGTCTTGAATGATGATGCATTCGTAAAAAGATTAAAAGTTACTACTAATTATGTCGCATTAATTAGTGATAATCCAAATTATAACCCTATCTATATTGGCCCTGGCGAAAATTTTAAAGTAGTCGGTCGTGTTATAAAAGTTATAAACGATATTGCATAATATTTTTGTTTCTAAATATTTTATCAAATGTTCTGTATTAAAACTCGTATACCCCGCAATATTTTGTATACCGTATATTTAGATATTTTAGAAAATATTTAAATTGGCTTCATTTCAGCCTCTCACATATCATAATATATGAATAATTGAATTGAAGCCAAAATCTCAAAATATTTTCTATTGTTTTATATAAATAATCCCAGCATTTCTCCCTGGAATATTTCTTTCACGCCTATAAGAAAAAAATCTTTTATCCCTATAAGTGCATAAATCATTCGTGATAATATTATTATCTGATATTCCGTTTTTTAAAAAATTCAAACGATTAAATTTCTGATTATCAAAATATATTTTTTCTTTTAAAAAAATAAAAGATTCATCTATAATAGACTTTTCAAATTTATCAGAAAATTTTTCATAAAAATCTATTGACACTTCATATTTTTCCCAACTTATTCCAACACCAAACCCGATTAAAATATCTTCTTTTAAAGATCCATAATTTTTTCCCATAAGGTCAATTCCTTTAATTCCTATTTCTGCAAAGGTTCCTTTCCACCCGGAATGCAGTACTCCTATTACCATTTTCTGAGTATCAAGTAAAAATATTGGAAGGCAATCACCATATTTTGCATAAAGGATTATATTTCTCATATCTGTTATAAACCCATCCGTGTTTTCGAAATAATCCTTTCCATCACTATCAGCAGATATAACTCTTATGTTTTCACTGTGAGTTTGATGTCCCGAAACAATTTGTTTATTTTTAATATTTAACCTCTTTAATACTTCATCTTTTGATTTAGCAGTAGCATCTCCAAAAGTTTTATCAGTAAAAATGGTCATTATTCCAAATTTTGCAAATTCGTCCAGTACTAAGTAATTTTTTCTATCTATAAACATAAGTTTCGCTCTCCTCTATATAAAAAGGAGCCAATTTTGTATATTAGCTCCTCCTGTATCCTGCTTGTTATTAATCAGCTGAAATTGCAGATACTGGGCATCCGCCAGCACATGCTCCACAATCAACGCAAGCGTCGCTTATTCCGTATTTTCCATCATCAGTAGCAGCTATCGCTCCTGTAGGACAAGTACCTTCACAAGCACCACATCCAATACAAGCATCTTTGTCTATTACGTGCATTTTTACCTCCTAAATAAAAATTAAACATTAAAGTTAAGTATCTTAGTTTATAACACTTTCCAATTTTAGTCAAGCAAAATTTTTCATAAAACATGCTTAAATATGCAATTATTTTTAACTTCAAAGTATTTAAAATCTATGCATCATACTCAGAAAGATTGTTAACTTTTATTATGATTCTAACCTTTTTACCATATTCAGCCCTGAGTTCAGAGTAATTATTGAGATGTTTTACTAGCTCCAATGAATCCTCTCCTTTTTCTATCCCTTTTCTTAATTTGATATAGGCTCTATGTCTTGCCAGAGTTAACATATAATCATTAACAGAAGCTTTAATTGATGCGTACCTTTTGTAGTGAGTATTTTTATCAACCTTATAACTGCTTTGATCTTTAGCAAAAGACTTCATTCCGAATAAATTATTCGCTCCTACTGCAACCTGTGAAGTTCCCCATCCGCTTTCTAGAGAAGCCTGAGCCAAGACAAGGGAAGTTGGTACTATTATCATTTTATCCAATAATTCTTCCGATTTTTTTGTAGTAACATTATATCTTGAAAACATTTCTTCCATAAATTTTTCTTCTTTATCATTTTTAATTCCATTTTTAACAATTTTCTCTACTCTAGTTTTATTTTTCCTTATGTCACTATGTATTTCATCAATTATTGGAACCAAAGTTTGTATAAAAGCTTCCTTTTTTTCTTTTCCTTTTATATTCTTCAAATCTCTGACATTTACAATATTATATGCAAATTTTTGAGTATCTTTCATAAATTTCTTAGGTAGTTTTTTATCTGGTGCTTTTTTTGGTAAAATATCTCTTATTATTCCATCTATAAGTTTATCATTTTTTCCCTTTGGTGTATAGGCATATGATGCCTTCTTTTCAGTTTTTGCTTTTGTTTCAATTTTTGTTTCAATTGTTTTTCTATTTACTTTTTCAATTCTATTTTTTTCTGCTTTTACCATTACATTTTCGTATCTTTCATTAAATGATTCCGGTTTTTCTCCTTCTGTCTTTCTTATTAATACACCTTCAACTATTTTTTTAACTAATTCTGTTTTTTCTTCTTTTTCTGTTTTTACTTTTTCTATTTTTACTCTTTCTATTTTTGTTTCTTCTGTTTTTATTTCTTCTATTTTTATTTTTTCTGTTTTTACTGTTTCTATTTTTTCTTTTTCATTTTTTTCTTTTTTTGATACTTTTTTAGTTTCTTCATTTTTACCATTATCTAAAGGTTTTTTTTCTTTTTCAATAGTTGCCTTTATTTTAGAATAAAAAGTTCTATATTCCATGCTTGGAACCTGTTTATTCGTTGTTATTTTTATAGTCTTGTCATTTTTTTCTATTTTCTCGTTTTGATTTTTTTCTGATTTTTCTTTATTCTTAATATCATTCTCTATTTTTGAATAAAAAATCATATAATTCGATTTATTTTCATCATTAATATTATAATTTTCAGACAACGTTATAATATTAATGATTATAAATAAAATCAATAGTATGTTTTTTCTCATATCCTCTCCTTTTATAAATCTTATATTTATTTTTATATTATAGCATAAAATACACAAAACTCAAAATTTTATTTAATCTTGCCCGTTCAAAAATAATATAAATCAGCATTTTATTTTTATTATTATTTTTTTTATTTTATATTCTTTAATTTTTTTATGTTTTTTTTATGTTTTTTTAGATTTTTTTATATTATTATATTATTTTATATAAAAAATACAAAAACACTTCCCTAGTATTTCATAAGAAGTGTCTAATTTAATGATATTATCATAGTTTATAAAGCAGATTTTGCATTATCTACCAATTTTGCAAATTCAGCTGCATTATTTAAAGCTATATCTGCTAAAACTTTTCTGTCTAAAATAATTCCAGCTTTTTTTAATCCATTTATAAATGAAGAATAAGAAATTCCATTTATTCTAGCAGCTGTATTTATTCTTATTATCCATAATTGCCTCATTTTTCTCTTGTTTACTTTCCTATCTCTTGTAGAATAAGCCATAGCTCTCATTGTAGCTTGCTTAGCTTGCTTTATAACGTCACCTGATGCCCCTCTAAACCCTTTTGCTGCCTTTAAAATCTTTTTATGCTTTCTTCTTCTGACGATACCAGTCTTAACTCTCACGTTAATTACCTCCTAAATATAATTATCTTCCTTCTCCATATGGTAATAACCCTTTCATATGGTTTTTCAATGTTACATCAACTACAGCATCTTTTCTCAAATGATTCTTTCTCTTTCTGTCTTTCTTTGTCAAAATATGAGATTTTCCAGAATGTTTAATTACAAACTTACCGCTTCCTGTTACTTTAATTCTCTTTTTGGCTCCTCTATGAGTCTTCATTTTTGGCATAATAATTTCCTCCTAATAAATAATTTTGACTATACTTTTTTGGGTGTAAGCATGAGATATTTTTGCTTTTCATTATATTTTTTATCAATATCTGCTATTTCTTGAAACTTTCCTGCTATTTCTTCAAGTGTCTGTTCACCCAAACTAGCATGCATTCTTTCCCGTCCAAATAGCATCAATGTAACTTTCACTTTATTTTCCTTGGCCAAAAATTTTTCAATTTGACCAACTTTTGTATCCAGATCATGAGTATCAATTCTTGCGGTTACTTTGACTTCTTTAACAACAATTTGTTTTTGATTTTTTTTAGCTTCCTTAGCTTTTCTTGTCTGTTCATATTTGTATTTACCAAAGTCCATAATTTTACATACAGGTGGAACTGCACTGGGAGCTATTTCTACCAAATCATATCCTTGTTCTCTTGCCAATTCTAGAGCAGCTCCAGGTTCCATTATGCCCAATTGCTCACCTGTAGAAGAAATTACTCTAAACTCTTTTCCTTTAATTTTGTCATTAATTCTAACCTTATCAGAAATAATACACACCTCCATTGAATATATAAAAAACAGGGTTCAAAATACCCTGTACCAATACAAATATAATAAGTTAACCAATATTATACTTAAAATTTTATAACCCTATGTAACTATATCTGTTCGTCCATAAGGTGAGAAACAGGGTGTCTCTTCTTTCAATATTTAAAATCACATTTATTCTATCTAATAATTATACCATAATACTACAAAAAGTCAATCGTTATTTCCAAACCCAAACCACCAAAATATTATTCCAAGTATCACTCATATTTTATTGATCTAATGGCGCACCCAATAGGAGTCGAACCCATAACCTTCTGGTCCGTAGCCAGATGCTCTATCCAATTGAGCTATAGGTGCTTTTATTTGCAAAAGCCAGCTATTACAATAAGAATTAGATATGGCGGTGAGAGTGGGATTCGAACCCACGGTACCATTTCTAGTACGACAGTTTAGCAAACTGCTCCCTTCGGCCACTCGGGCATCTCACCATAATTCTGGCGGAAGGCCAGAGATTCGAACTCTGAAGCCTTACGGCGTCGGTTTTCAAGACCGGTTCCTTACCAATTAGGATAGCCTTCCGTGCAACATATGTTATAACATAGTTTTTCGGATTTGTCAAATTTTTCTTTTGCAATGAATCTACCAATTAAATAAAAGTTAAATAAAAATCATATAATATTGACATTTTTTTAAAAACATAATATTATTGTTATATGTAATTTTATTTTATTTATAAATAATCTTGAAATATAAAAGAAATATAAAAAATAAATACAAATAGTCTTTATAGGGGGATTAATTTAATGATAGAAATTGCAGAAGAAAGAAAAAAAAGGGCTGGAATTTTAGCATCCGTCCTTATAATAATACTTATTTTTGTTTTTATTATTTATGATATTCAAATTAAAGATGCAAATATTTTTTGGGGATTAAAACAAATAATTACTTCTCAAGCTGTCTTAATCACTGATTTTTTTGTTATCGGTGGTGTTGGTGCTTCTTTCCTGAATGCCTCTTTAATTTTTCTTTTTAATTTTACTCTTGTAAAGTTATTTGGAATAAAAATAAATGGTCTAGTAATAGCTTCTTTCTTTACCGTATTTGGGTTTTCTTTTTTTGGTAAAAATATTTTAAATATATTACCATTTTATTTAGGTGGAATTTTATATAGTATTTTCGACCAACTGGACTTCAAAGATGTATTTCTACCCATTTCTTTTGCCAGTGCATTGGCTCCTTTTGTGAGTGAAGTCGCATTTACTGTCGACACTCACGATACTTCGTATATTAATGCCCTTATTTTAGGAGTTATAATCGGCTTTATAGTGACTCCGCTTTCCAAAAAAATGATGGATTTTCATAAAGGATTTAATTTATATAATCTAGGTTTTACAGCAGGTATTTTAGGTGCTGTTATCACTTCGATTTTAAGGCTCTATAAATTTAATATAACGCCCCGCAGTATAATTTCTTCTGAATATGATGTTTTTTTAAGAGTTATATGCAGTTTTCTATTTATAATATTAATAATAATCGGATTTTATATCAATAACAATTCTTTTAAAGGTTTTAGAAATTTATTAAAAGATTCCGGGTTAAAAGCGGATTACGTCGAGAAATACGGCCTCGGATTATCATTGATAAATATGGGTATAATGGGGTTTGTAGGAATATTGTATGTATATACATGTGGAATGACTTTGAATGGTCCCTTTCTCGCTGGAATATTTACCATAGTTGGATTTTCAGCATATGGTAAGCATTTTATTAATACAATTCCCATTCTTTTGGGAGTCTTATTAGGAAAATTTGGTACTAATACAAGTGATTTTACTATCATTCTATCCGGATTATTTGGTACAGCGCTTGCGCCTATCGCAGGAGTCTATGGGATACATTGGGGAATAATTGCCGGTTGGCTCCATATTGCTGTTGTACAATCTACAGGTATTATCCATGGTGGTTTAAATCTATACAATAATGGATTTTCTGCCGGAATTGTGGCCGGTTTTTTACTCCCAATAATGGATACAACTAAGACTCATTTTGAAAAATCTAGAGATAGATATTTAGAAAGCAGAAAAGAGCTTTATGATGCTTTAAAAGATGTTAGAAGTAATAAAAAATAAATTACAAGGAGGACGTGATAAATATTTATATATTTATCATATAAATTTATATGGATATTAAAGAATTGAAATTTTTGAAAGTTGCAATTGAAAAACACCCGGTCAGTGGTATGAATCTAGAATATTTAGAAAAAAGAAACGCAATAGCAGCACTTTTTTTGGATCAAAGTGGTGAAAAGGCTCTTTTTGTCAAACAATATAGACCCGGCTTCAAAGGAGAACTATTAGAAATTCCTGCCGGTATCATGGAAGATGATGAAGACCCCATGAATACTTTACTCAGAGAATTGAGAGAAGAAACAGGATTTGAAAAAGAAGATTATAATTTTCTATATATTCCAAAAAAATCCCTAATATTATCTCCGGGATGTAGCACTGAAACCCTATATATTTTTATAGTTCAATTAAAGGATAATAATATAAAACCCAAAAATTTAAAGTTAGACGATGGTGAAATTTTAGATAATCATTGGATATACCTCAATGAAATAGAAGAAATGACAACAGATTTCAAAACAATATTTTCGTTAAATTTATACAAAACATTAAAAAAATAATATTTATTAATATGAACAAGGAGCCCAAGGCTCCTTGCAATTTATCCTAAATTTCTACTTATCCAATCCTTACCTTCTACGAAACGAGTTACAATCATTGCAGCAACTGTATCCCCAGTCGCATTTAACATAGTTGCAGGCGGATCTACAAGATATCCGATTGTAGCCACTATTGGAAATGCTTCCGGCGGAAAATTATACATACTCACTATCAATGCTTCTCCGATTAATCCGCCACCCGGTACCCCAGACATTACAACCCCTGCAGCAACAGCCATAAAAATTGCTGTCAAATATGTCTTAGTACCTGTAAAAGGTATATTATATATTCCAAAAAGGAACGAAATCTTTAAAACTGTACTGAAAACCGTTCCATCCATATGGGCAGTAGCTCCTATAGGAAGGACTATTTCTCTTATATCTTTTGGAACCCCTATTTTTTCAGCTGCTTCTAGATTTACAGGTAATGTAGCAAGACTACTTTGCGTAGCTAGTGATGTGACTGCTGGAGATAAAAGATATTTCAATCTTGATACTCCTTCTTTTCCACCGGCTATATAAGCGTATATCGGAAATGCTACGATAAAATAAATAAAACATAATGGGTAATAAATGACCATTGAACGAGCATATGCACCTATTAATTGAGGTCCATATTCTCCTATAGTAGAAGCAAAATAAGCCCCCAAACCAATTGGAGCATAATACATCAGTACATCTATCATTTTTAAAAATACTTCAGCCAATGAACTTAGACCGTTTGATATTATTTTACCCTTTTCTCCTATCAAATTGATACAAATTCCAAAGAAAGCAGAAAATATAATAAGTGGCAACATATTTCTTCTTGATATTAATTCAGGAAAATCGCCCACAGTTATTGCTTTTACAATTTGATCGGCAGCATTTAATTTTTGAATACTATCAGCTGCTGTTACGCTAATATTTACTCCATCAGCTGGTGGAAACAATTTTACAATTGTTAATATTATAATTCCGGCTATTATTCCTGTCCCTATAAAAGCACCTAACATATATTTTATTATCTTTCCCAATCTATTTATATCAGCCATGCTAGATACAGAACTACTAATTGTTACAAATACTAATGGCACAACTAACATAAACATCGCATTTATAAATACATCTCCAAGTGGTTTTAATGCTCTGGCACCTTCACCCCATACAAGTCCAATAATACTTCCTATTACTATACAAATTATTAAAATAATAGAAAACCGATAATTGTCCAACACGTTTTTTTTCTTTAATTGCGTCATAATTTCACTCCTCCTAAAATTATATTTGCTTAATTAAAATTGAAACTCCCCACTTTTAGGGAATAGACCAAATATTCCTCCAGTATGAATAAATAAAATATTTTTGGAATCCTTCAAATTACCTTTCTTTATCTCATTATAAATACCGTACATAGCTTTTCCTGTATATACCGGATCCAATATTACCCCGTTTGCAACAGCAAATTTATGTATAAAATCCAGTTCCTCAGGCCTGCTCTTTGCATATCCAATCCCCACATAACCATCAATAATATGCATATCTTTTGTTGTTATCTCTACTTTCGGATTATCAATGTACGGAAGGCATTCATTTATAATTTCAACAGATTTGTTTTTGAAAAAATCTGCATCATCACACACATTAACCCCTACAATATCTTTTTTAGAATTATTTATTTTATTCCCCAGATAAAGTCCTGCATACGTTCCACCAGATCCAACAGCCACAACTATAGTATCAAAATTTATTCCCAAGCTCTTTTCTTGTTTTAATATTTCATCAAAACCTGTATAATACCCCAGCACCCCTATTCCATTGGATGCCCCTTCAGGGACAATGTAGGCCTTCCTTCCCTCTTTCTCGAGCTCTTTTTGAATATTTTCCATTATTTCTTTTCTATGGTCTCTATAATCGCTGCTTGATATGATTCTTACATCTGCACCAATTAATTTATCTATAAAATAATTCCCTTCTAGTATCGGTGTTTCATCTGAACGCAAAACTAATACAGATTTTAGTCCCATTTTTACCCCTGCAGCAGCTGTTGACCTGGCATGGTTTGATTGTATTCCTCCACATGTTATTAATGTATCGCAATCTTGGTCAATTGCCTCTTTTATAGAGTATTCCAATTTCCTGATTTTATTTCCAGAAAATTCACTACCGGTTTGGTCATCTCTCTTTAGAAAAACATTTTTCCCGACTTCTTTAGAAAAATTTTCAAGTCTTTCTATTTTAGTAGGAAAATTAGCAATATTTAATTTTTCCTTCATTGTATACCTCCTCAAAAATAAAATATTTATGCAAATAATTATATCAGCAACTATTTTAATGATATGTAATATCTCTATGCATTATACCACAATATCACCAATAATTATATTTAAATAATTTATTAAATCTTTAGGATTTATTTCTACTTGTATTCCTTTGAGTCCGCCACTCAATAAAATTTTATCTCTAGAAAGTGCACTCTTATGCATATATGTTCGATGTTTTCTTTTTATTCCTATAGGAGAACAACCACCTCTGACATAGCCTGTCATAGCAAATAAATCTTTCATTGGAATCATTTCAACTTTTTTTGTATTAACTAATTTTGCTAATTTTTTTAAATCTATATTGTCCGCTCCAGGAATACAGGCAATGACCATTTCTTTTTTTTCATCCAATAGCACCAATGTTTTAAATATATTTGTAATATCTTGTCCCGTCCTTATTGATACCGCTATAGCACTTACGTCATTTTCATCAACTTCGTATTCAATAATTTTGTAAGGAATTCTTTCCTTGTCCAATTCACGTATAGCATTAGTTTTTTTCATGTCAATACCTCATAATCATAAAAATCAATTTTTTTATTGTACTACATTAGTAGCCCAATGTCAAATAAAATAAAAAAATATATTAAAAAGTATTTTTGTTAAAAATTATCCTATAATTTTTTTACATCAAACCCTGAATTTAAGCTCTATTACACATCAAAACAAATTTAATTTTATATATCATATATATTCTAATTATATTAGTATAAACCCTAATTTATGGTATACCTAATAGTTGCAAAATATCTTTTTAACCTGATGACAAATCGCAAAAAATATGCTATTATATATTATGATTAATAATTTGATTAATGCGAGGGTATTTTTTTAATCTTTTTGGATTAGAATATTTACACTATTAAAAATGTGTAAAGTTTTAATCTTTTTTAAAGATAAGAAATAGGTGGATGATGAAAAAAGTAAAAATAACGACTGAATTTATAAAATTGGATCAATTATTAAAGCTTGCCGGTATAGCAGATGATGGAAGTAGCGCTAAATACATGATTTTGAACGGCAAAATCAAAGTCAATGGAGAAATAGAATTAAGACGTGGTAAAAAAATACGTCCAAATGATAAAATTGAAATTAAAGATGAGATTATTATAGTTGAAAGCTAAAAAGTTTAAAGCTAAAAATATGAGGTGATATTTTGGTAATTTCGGAAATTAATTATATAAATTTTAGAAATTTATTAGATTTCTCCCTTAATTTTTCTCCAAAAATTAACCTGCTTTACGGCAAAAATGGGCAAGGCAAAACAAATCTTTTGGAAGCTTTATATTTTGTGGGTACCGGGAAAAGTTTTAAGACTAAAAAAGCAATAGAAACTATAAAATACGGTAAGACAAAATGTGGGGCATTTGCTACTTATAAAGATTCTATAAGTGAAAAAAAAATAATTGTAAAATTACTAGATGGAAAAAAAGAATTTTCTTATAATGGTAAAAAAACTTCATATGACGAATTCTATGGAAAATTGAATATTGTATCTTATATCCCAGAAGATGTAGCGATTATAAACAACAGTCCAAATATAAGACGTGATTTTTTTGATGGTGAAATCGCACAATCAGACCCGGATTTCTTCCAATGTGTAAAAAAATTTAATCATTTGCTCAAAATACGAAACAAATATTTAAAAGATAAAACCTATAGAAATGATGAGTTTCAAATATATCAAGCCGAATTTATAAAATATGGTGCAAAAATCATGAAAACCAGGCTTGATTACGTAAAAGTTTTATCTTCTCTCCTAAGTCTAAATTATAGAAAATTATTTGACAACACTAAAGAATTAGAATTAATCTATAATTGCAGCCTCGGTTCAATTAAAAAAAAATCTTTAAATGAAATAGAAACTTTATTTAAAGATAGCATGAATAAAAATTTTTATCAAGAAATAAAGCTGGGCTTTTCTTTAGCCGGGCCTCAAAAAGATGATTTTCTATTTTTTTTAAATAATTATGATGCCAAGGGAAATGCATCACAAGGAGAAAAGAAATCCATAATTTTCTCTCTAAAAATGGCTGAAATAGATATGATTTTAAGAAATAAAAAAGAAATTCCGGTTTTAATAATAGATGATATTACTTCATACTTTGATAATAGTCGTCTATATAGACTTCTAGAATATTTAGAAAAACGAAATATCCAAATTTTTATGAGTTCTATAGAAAAATTAAAAATTTCTTCTTCAAATTTCTATGTAGAAAATGGTGAAATTACCTATGAATAATATTTTTTCTATAAAATTTTTGGTAGCTGACTTGATAAAAAATAACAAAAAAATGCGAGAAGGATATATCGCTGCCAATTGGACTAAAATAGTTGATAATTTGTCAGAATATTCAAAAATATATTATTTGACAGATGATACTCTCCATATAAAAGTTAATAGTCCCACAATACTACACTATATGAGAATGAACTCTGATATATATATAGATAAAATAAATACATTGTTTGTAAGTTTAATGAACCCTGTAATTGACAGTCCGCCAAAAAATAATTATATTAATAGTGAAATATGTTATAACAAATCTGCTGAAACACTAAATACCGACATTCTACAATCGAACGATTATATAAATATTAAAAAACTTAATTTTTTATTAGATAAAAATATAAAATAAATTTATAATTTAATGTGACTTAAAATGGGTTGGAGGAAAAGATGAACGAAAAAACAGTAACAAATGAGAACTATGATGCTAATGGCATAACTGTGCTCGAAGGATTGGAAGCAGTCAGAAAAAGACCCGGAATGTATATTGGTACAACTTCTGAAAGAGGACTACATCACCTAGTATGGGAAATCGTAGATAATTCTGTAGATGAGGCTTTGGCTGGATATTGTACTGAGATATCTGTAAAAATATTACCGGATAATATAATTGAAGTTATCGATAATGGTAGAGGAATTCCTACAGGAATTCATCCAAAATATGAGAAATCCGGCGTGGAAATCGCATTAACTATGCTTCATGCGGGAGGAAAATTTAATAATGATAACTATAAGATATCCGGTGGATTGCATGGAGTCGGTGTTTCTGTGGTTAATGCCCTTTCTCTTTGGACAGAAGTCTTTGTAAAAAGAGGAGGAGAATTGTGGTATCAAAAATATAACCGTGGTGTTCCTGAAGAACCCTTGAAAGTAATAGGGGA